>NZ_JBHUYG010000033.1:0-38274 GCF_042668795.1 Pedococcus sp. NPDC057267
AGACTGGCTCCACCAGTACAACCACCACCGCGCCCACACCGCCCTCGCCGGACGACCACCCATCAACCGCGTCAACAACCTCGCGGGTCAGTACACCTAGACGGGCCCCGCCGCCCGGTGCGCCCGGGCGGCGACGTGGGCAGGACACGTGCAGGGTGTCCTCCCCAGACGGTCGGCGCAGCGCGGGGCCTACCGCGAGCGCAGCTCCGCATCGAGGGCCTGCCACGTCAACGTCGCCACCGTGCCGGTACTGGCGAGCCTGGCTCGCCCCTGCAGCGCCTTGACGGCCGCAACGGTCAGGGGCCCGTACTGCCCGTCCGGGGTCAGCCGCAGGGCCTTCTGCAGGGCGGCCACGGCGGGGCCCTGGGACCCGCTGCGCAGCACCGTGCCGTAGTACGCGAGCAGGGGGTGGTCGCGACGCTCGAGCGCCCGCCAGACCGTGGTGTCGGTGACGCCCGTCACCGGCAGCTTCTGCGCCCGCTGGAACGCCTGGACCGCGGCCACGGTACGCGGGCCGTAGGCGCCGTCCACCGCGACTCCGCCCAGGGCCCGCTGCAGGGCCTTGACCGCGTCACCCCGGGACCCCGACCGCAGCACGGTGGTGAGCAGTCCGGTGTACTCGGTGCTCGTCCGCGTCGTGTCCCGCGAGGCCGTGCTGCTGCCGGTGGCCGCACCCGTCCCTGCCGATGGACCGGGGACGGGCGCAGAGGTCGGCCCCGATCCCATGAGGGCGGCCCACGTGGCCGGGCCGCAGACGCCGTTCGCCGGAAGGTTCCGCCGGGTCTGGAAGGCCTTGACCGCGGCCTCGGTGATGGGGCCGTAGCCGCCGTCGACCGTGATCGACAGCGCACCCTGCAGGGCGCGCACGGCATCCCCCGTCGAGCCGCGCCTGATCGTGGACTTCGCATACGGCGCCAGGGGGCCGGACGGTGTGGGCGTGACCACGCTCACCGGCTTGGCCGGCGGCACCGGCTTGGCCGGCGGCACGGGCTTGGCCGGCGGCGCGGGCCGGGTCGGCACGGTCGTCGCGGTGACGGGTCGCGCCGGCACGAGCTTGAGCGCGATCATCCTGGCCCACGTGGCGACGTCGACGCTGCCGGAGGCAGGCAGCGACTGCGCCCGTTGCCAGGCGATCAGGGCCGCCAGGGTCTGGGGCCCGAAGACCCCGTCCGCCGTGACCCGGAGCGCCTTCTGGGCCAGGACGACGTCGGCACCGGTCGCCGACTGCACGAGCACGCTGTAGGTGGCTGACGGCGTGGCGGGCGGCGTCGTCGGCAGGGGCGCCCCGGGCCGCCCACCGACCGAGGTCAGGGGCTTGCCCGTCCACCAAGAGGTGCGGCCGTAGGCCCCGTCCCAGGAGAACGAGAAGTGGATGTGGTCGGTGTGCGGGGAGGAACCGGTGTAGGGCGCCCAGCCGCGGCCGGGGTCGTAGGCACGCCACATCTTCCGGTTCCAGATGATGTACATGATCCCGAAGCGGCGGGCCATGGCTCCGGGCCGGCCCTGGGCGTCAGGCGCCGACAGCCACTGGGTCACCGAGTCCGCCACGGCCTTCTGGGTGGGGTCGTTGACGCTGAGCATCCAGTCGAGCGCGCGGCCCTCGGAGTGCTCGGTGACACCGCTGTTGCAGTTGCGGCTGATGCCGTACGACGTCGTGGTCACCGACGCGTAGTGGCTCCTGAGCAGGTCCCCGAACTTCACGACGTACGGCTTGGCCGTGGGGTCGCAGGTGCTCTGGCCCACGTACGGCTCGGCGATGTCGAGCGCTGCCGGCAACGGCTTGGTCGGCGGTGGCGGGATCCTCACCGTCGCTGCCGGGGCTGCGGCGCTCACCGCGGCCGCGGTGAGCGGAAGGGTGACGGCGGGGATGGTGACCGCACCGATGGCGCGGACCGCGTAGGACGCTCGCACTGGCTGACGCTCCGGGAGGTTCGAGCCGCAGGGATGGCGCGGCGGGTCTGAATCGGGCCGGTGGCGTGGGGCGACCGGGTCAGACATTTGTCCCAGCAGTTCACAGCCGTCACAAGCCCGTGACGGGAACTACAGACGTGGAATTCCTCCTCGCATCAGCCGTTCGGACGATGCGGGGGTGGGACGGGTCGCCCCGGGCCGTCGGTGGTCGATCGGTGCGGGCCCCGGTGCGGCAGCGGACGGGTCGTCCCGGCCCGTCGCTGTTCGATCGGTACGGCCCGGTGCGGGACGGTGTGTCCCGGCCATGCCGAAGCGGGCGAACGGTGGGCAGGCGCCACGCAGGACGCCGCGCACCGGCCCACTAGAGTCCACGCCATGGACAAAGTCGTCTCCACTGCTGCCGAGGCCATCGACGGGATCGTCGACGGCTCCTCCCTCTCGGTGGGCGGTTTCGGGCTCTGCGGCATCCCGAGCGTGCTCATCGCGGCGATCCACGATGCGGGGGTGAGCGACCTCGAGGCGATCAGCAACAACTGTGGCGTCGACGACTGGGGGCTCGGGATCCTGCTCAAGGACAAGCGGATCCGCCGGATGGTCTCCTCCTACGTCGGGGAGAACAAGGAGTTCGAGCGCCAGTACCTGCACGGCGAGCTCGAGGTGGAGCTCACGCCCCAGGGCACCCTGGCCGAGCGGCTGCGCGCCGGCGGGTCGGGCATCCCGGCGTTCTACACCGTGACCGGCGCCGGCACCCAGGTCGCCGAGGGCGGCCTGCCGTGGAAGTACGACGCCGAGGGCAACGTGGTCAAGGAGTCGCCGCGCAAGGAGACCAAGGTCTTCACCGTCGACGGCGAGGACAAGGAGTTCGTCCTCGAGCACGCGATCGTCGCCGACTTCGGCCTGGTCCGCGCGTGGAAGGGCGACCGGCACGGCAACCTCGTCTTCAACAAGTCCGCCCGCAACTTCAACCCGCTCGCCGCCATGGCCGGGCGGGTCACTGTCGCCGAGGTCGAGGAGCTCGTCGAGCCCGGCGAGCTCGACCCCGACACGATCCACCTGCCCGGCATCTACGTGCACCGCGTGCTGCCCCTGACCCCCGAGCAGGCCGCCGACAAGCGGATCGAGCGCCGCACCGTGCGACCCCGCCCCACCGCCGAGAGCCAGGAGGCCTGACATGGCACTCACCCGTGAGCAGATGGCGGCCCGCGCCGCCCGCGAGCTGTCCGACGGCTCCTACGTCAACCTGGGCATCGGCCTGCCGACCCTCGTGCCGAACTACGTCCCGGACGACGTCGAGATCGTGCTGCAGTCCGAGAACGGCATCCTCGGCGTCGGCGCCTACCCGGTCGACGGCGAGGAGGACCCCGACCTCATCAACGCCGGCAAGGAGACCGTCACCCTGCGGCGCGGCTCCTCCTTCTTCGACTCCGCCACGTCGTTCGGGATGATCCGCGGCGGCAAGGTCGACGCGGCCATCCTCGGTGCGATGCAGGTGTCCGCAAGGGGCGACATCGCCAACTGGATGATCCCCGGCAAGATGGTCAAGGGCATGGGCGGTGCGATGGACCTGGTCCACGGCGCCAAGAAGGTCATCGTCCTCATGGAGCACAACGCCAAGGACGGGTCGTACAAGATCGTCGACGAGTGCTCGCTGCCCTACACCGGCCGCGGCGTCGTCCAGCGCATCATCACCGACCTGTGCGTCCTCGACGTCACCGACGACGGCCTCGTCCTGCGCGAGCTCGCCGAGGGTGTCACCGAGGAGGAGGTGCGCGAGCGCACCGAGCCCGCCTTCACCGTCGACCTCACCTGAGCACGGCGCGCGGGTCCCCTCCCGTCACGGGAGGGGACCCGTGCGCAGCTCGTCCTGCACGGACAGTCGAGGCGTCCGTCAGGGCAGGATCGTCGAGAAGATCCCCCACCCGGTGCCTACGGTCACGGGCGCACGCCAGCCACCGGCACCGTTGCCGGGGTACAGGCGCAGGGTCCCGTCCGCGGCCCGGGCGAGGACGTCGGCCCGACCGTCGCCGTCGAAGTCGCCGGGCGACGTCAGGGCGGTGAAGCCGTTCCAGCCCGTGCCGACGACGCGCGGGCTGCGCCAGCCGCCACGGCCGTCACCGGGGTAGAGCCAGAGGCTGCCGTCTGCGGCACGTGCGAGGACGTCGGGGTTGCCGTCGCCGTCGAAGTCGCCGGGCGAGAACACGGCCGTGAACCCACCCCACCCGGAGCCCACCTGGCGGCTGGAGAGGAATCCGCCCTGCCCGTCACCGGCATACAGGAGCAGGGCCCCGTCCGACGCCCGTCGGGCGAGCAGGTCGCTCCAGCCGTCGCCGTTGAAGTCCCCGGTGGCGAACACCGTGTCCATGACCTGCCACCCGTTGCCGACCACGCGTGGTGCGCCGAGGCCACCGGCCCCGGTGCCCGGGTACAGGTACAACGTGCCGTCCGTCCCCTGCGCCATGACGTCGGACACGTTGTCGCCGTCCCACGTGCCGGCGGTGAAGACCTTGGCGAAACCACCCCACCCGGGGCCCATCACGACGGGGTCCTGCCACCCGCCGGTCCCGTTGCCGGGGTAGAGCCGGAGCCGTCCGCTCTGCGAGTCGACCCCCATGACGTCGGCGTTGCCGTCACCGGTGAAGTCGCGCGGCCAGGAGGGGTAGGACGGAGGGTTGAAGGGGATGAACCACTCGGACTTGAGCCCGAAGGCGGACTGGAACGCGGTGCCGGAGACCGTGACCGAGCCTGCGCTCCCCTCGACCACGGCTTGGAGGACGCGGCCTCCCCACTCGCCGTTGCCGTCCCGTTGGGTGATGCGCAGGTCGCGGTAGGTGCCGATCTGCGGCCACCTGCCCTGGATCGTGGTCACCGGGATGCTCGCGTCCCACGAGTGGTTCGGGTTGCTGGGGGTCGCGTCGTACGGGTCCTGCCGGGCCAGCAGGTACGGCTTTCCCCCGTAGCTGGTCCACCCGCCGTTGGACGAGGAGAACTCCGCGAAGACGACGGCACCCTGGTAGGTGAGGACCGTCCCCGCCGTGGCGGCGATCGCCTGGTTCGACGAGGCGTACTCCCGCGGCGAGCCGTTGATGCTGGTCCCCGAGAACACCTGGCAGGCCGTGGAGTCGCAGATGTCGTACTGCGCCGCGCGCGGGTGCTGGCGGTAGTACTCCGCGTAGCTCCTCGCGGCCACGGCCTGGGCGCCGAGGGCGTCGAGGGGCCACGAGGACGGGCTCTCGCTGGGCACCACGCTCTTGAGGTAGTCCTCCATGGGCATGGCGACGACCGGCACCAGCGTGGTCCCCGACATCACGCCACGCAGCTGGCCCCGGTAGACGACCTGGTCACCGCTGGACAGCATCGCCGTCACGGTGCCGGCCGTGGGGTCGTCGAAGACCGCGTAACCCGAGGGAGGGTTGCCGTACAGCGTCCAGGCGTTGGTCCCGGTGCGGTAGTACTCGACCACGCTCGTGCCGTTCCCGGTGGCGCGGATGCGCCAGGCGCTGGCGGGGTAGCGGGTGTCCGAGCCGACGGATGCCCAGGTGCCGGTGTTGCCGGTCCAGGACAACCTGAGCGTCGTGGTGTTGCGGACCTGGATGATGCCGCTCGAGGACACCCTCGGGACGTTGATCCTGAGCGTGGGGTTGCCGATCGAGGTCCGGCTGGTGTTCTGGTAGTAGAACGACAGGATCGCGGGCCACTTCAGCCCGGCGTTGGCCGCCCCCAGTGAGCCGTACTGGGACATCCCGTGGCCGTGCCCCCAGCCGTGCCCGTGCAGGTGGAGGATGCCGTCCGACGTCGCCGGGTACACCTCGTCGGCCCGCGCGCCGGTGGCCGTGGCCAGCATGCCTGCCACCGCCACGACACCGGCCAGCAGGCCTCGACCGACCCGGCTCCGCCTCGAACCCATCGACGTCCTCACGAGTTGTGTCCCTCCATCAGCCGATCACCTGCACGACCGGCGCCGAGATCGGCTGCCGGCCCGCTTGCAGGCGACCGGAACCGGCACCGGCATACAGCCACAGCCGACCGCCGCGGTCCCTCGCGACGACGTCGTTGACACCGTCGCCGTTCACGTCACCCACGCCCAGCACCTGCGCCAGGTCGTTCTGCCCCGAGGCCATGACCGTGGACTCCACGAGGGTGCCCGGCCCACCGCCGCGGAACAGCAGCAGCGCACCGTCGGAGGGCCGCAGGGCCACCACGTCGTGGTTGGTGTCGTCGTTGAAGCTGCCGACCCCGGCCAGGCTGCTCATCGCCTGCCAGCCACCGCCGCTGTCGTAGCGGGGCAGGAAGCCGAAGGAGGCGGTCATCGGGTAGATGTACAGCTCACCGGCGGGTGTCCGCGCCACCAGGTCCGGGACACCGTCGTTGTTGAGGTCGCCCGCGGGCTCCACCAGGTCGAAGGCCTGCCAGTCCGAGCCGATCGTGAAGGGCTGCCCGAACCGCCCGGACGCAGAGCCCTTCATGGCCAGCAGCGCGCCCGCGTCGGTCCTCGCCACGGCGTCCGGGTAGCCGTCACCGTCGACGTCGCCCACGACACGCACCCAGTTCGCCCCGGGCACGGAGATCCCCGGGTCGCTCGCCGGTGCGTTGAAGTCACGGGCCGCGGTGCCGGCGTAGAGCACGAGTGCGCCGGCCGAGGCCGACGGGCTCACGGCCAGGAGGTCGCTGGTGCCGTCCCCGTCGAAGTCGACGCCCGAGGACAGGTTGGTCAGGCCCGCCCAGCCGCTCCCCCACACGTTGCTCCGGGTGAGCTGGCCGCCCGCGTCCGCGTAGTAGGTGCGCATCCGCCCGCTGGCGTCCCGGGCCAGCAGGTCGCCCTGGTTGCCGTCCGCGTCGAGGTCGATGCCACCGTTCAGCGCGGTGAACGAGCCCCAGCCCCCGCCCCACCGTTGCGCATCTCCCCAGGACCCGTCACGCAGGTGCGGGTAGAGGAGGAGGGCACCGTCGGACGCGCGCACCGCGCCGAGGTCGGCCGTCCCGTCGTGGTCGACGTCCCCGGCCAGGAACACCGAGGACATCACGTTCCACCCCGTCCCGACGACGGTGGCGCCACGGAACCAGCCGGCGCCGTCCCCGGAGTACAGGACCAGCTGCCCGGCGCTGTTCACCGCCAGCAGGTCGTTGTGGCCGTCGCCGTCCCAGTCACCTGCCGGGATCAACCTCGTCATGTTCTGCCACCCCGAGCCCGACGCGGTCATGCCGAGGAACCCGCCGCGGCCGTTGCCGCGGTACAGGCGCAGGCGCCCCGTCCCCGGGTCGACGGCCAGGACGTCGGGAGCACCGTCACCCGACAGGTCGGGCGTGACCGTGATGTTGCGCAACCCGTTCCAGCCGTTACCCACCACCTGGCCGTCGCGCACGGGAGTGGGCGACGCCAGGCGCAGCAGTGCGGGCGCCCCCGAGAGCGTGGGTGGGACGCTGGTCCCGGGATAGGCAAGCACCTGTCCCCGCCGGGTCAGCGGAGACGCCACCTGGGTGCCGATCAACGACTTCACGACGGACCTGATGGTCGGCAGCTGGTCGTAGAGCATCTGCCCGGGGCAGGTGGTGGCGAAGCCGTCTCGGTGGCCCGAGATGCGGTTGAAGTACTTGTCGCGCACCCACACGCTGCCCGTCGCCGGTATGCCGTGGACGCTGAACTTCCACGCGAGCACCTGCTCGATCCCCGTGAGGAGGGCTGCCGGCGGGGCCGCCGTGGTGAACGTCCCGATGGCGGCGACACCCGTGGACCAGGTGTTGTAGTTGAGCGTCTGGGCGCCGATGACGGCCTTGTCCACGCCCCCGTAGCGGCCCTCCCAGATCCGACCGAAGCGGTCGACGAGGAAGTTGTAGCCGATGTCGTTCCACCCCTCCGTGAGGACGTGGTACGCGTAGATGCCGCGGATGATCGCCGGCACGTCGCCGGGTTGGTAGTTGTTGGAGCCGTCCGTGTGGTGGACGAAGGCCATCTGCACCTGCCCGTAGTCGGGCGTGCCCTTGCGGATGGACTCGTCGGCGCCCCAGTCGGCCCGGCTGTAGATCTGCGGGCGCGCGGCGAGCGCGGTGGTCTCGACGGCCGCCGGTGCCGGCGACTGGAGCACGGCAGGTGCGGTGTCGACGGAGCCGGGGACGGTCGTCCGCAACGTCGCGGGGGCGGCCGAGGGACCCTGGCCCGGTCCGGCAGCCGGGGCGGCCGGGGCGGACGAGGTGCCGGGGTCGATCACGGACACCGAGGCCTGCGCCGGGACGGCCTGGCGGCTGGTCAGGGCACGCACCTGGACCCGCGTGGCGCCCGTGACCACGTAGGGGTCCGTCCCGTCGACTGCCGGGCGGCCACGCGCCTCCGAGCTCCCGGGATCGGCGCCGATGTCGCTCGAGTCCAGTGCCTGCCAGGGCGTCCACGCCCCGGCCGTCAGGGTTCGCACCTGGAAGGACTCCGTGCGACCGACAGCACCTCGCGGCCAGGAGACCCCGACGACCGCGACCGGGCCGGCCAGTGGCTGCTCGGGCGTCACCGCGGCGGCGTGCGCGGTCGCCACCGGGTCCTTCTGCCCCTGGTCCAGGACCTGCCGCTGCTCGCGGAGGGGCTGCGCGACGGGGACACCCTGCAGGGACACGTGCTGGACGTGCGGCTTGACGGGCGCGGGTCGTGCCGGGGCCTGGGTCTGGGCCTGGGCCGCCGGCGCCGAGACGACGACGGCGGGCAGAGCCGCCAACGCGAGTGCCACGCCGCCCAGGAAGGAACAGCAACGCCGCGCCCTGGAGCGGGTGGAGCCCTTCCCCATCGAGATCTGCCGGGACGTGTCGGTCATGCGAGAACCCATCGTGGTTGGGAGCGTGGTCGGAATCCCCTGCGGGCACGCGAACCGACTCGGTGCCCCGGACATTCTGGGCAGAGATGTGCGCACGTCACGGCGATACCCGGTGATCGTTACCAAACGGCAAGGTGGCGGCGCGGTCGAGCCGGGGGGCGCGGCTCAGCCGACCGAGCAGTCGCCGACCCGGTACACCGATGCAGTGGCCGAACGGCCGAGGAGGGTCAGCCCCCGCGTCCGCTGCAGGTGGTCCAGGCCCGGGTACTGGGCGATCCGCGCCTGCGATACCACGGGGTCGAACTTCTGGGAGTCGTCGACCACGATCCCGATCCGCAGGCTCTTGACGGCGCGGCAGACCGCCGGGTCGGTCGTGAAACGGTCGAAGGACTTCATCAGCAGCGCGCGCGTCGGGTCGGTCGCCGTCACCATGTGCGGGAAGACGACCTCGCGCCCGCTCAGGACACCGGCGTACACCCCGCCCGTCCACGGGTTGGCGAGGATCTCGGACCCCGGCTGGCTCCACGTACTGATCCGCCGGTACAGGGCCGCCTCGTCCGGGGTCACGAGGGGGTCCGGGAAGCCGGCATACGTGTAGCTGACCGTCGACACGACCTTGGACAGCGGGTCCGTGCCCGGGAGCAGGAGGACCGTCACGAGGGCGACCGTGGCGGCGGACGCCAGGGTCAGCCGTGACGAGACGGCCGGGCGCGCCAGCACGGGAACCCGGGCAGGGCGGGACGCCCAGGTCCCGAACCGGGCGGTGAGGGCATCGCGGGCCCACAGCGCGCCGAGGACCGCGAGAGGTATGCCGGTGACCGGCAGGAGCGCTGCCACGCGGAACCCGTCGTTGTACCAGAAGCCCGTGACCGTGGACCGGAACTCACCGTCGGTCGTCGTGCTGATGACGCACAGCGCCACGACCACCAGGTGGGACGCGACCAGCCACACCCTGCAGCGGTGGCGGACCGCCCAGACACACCCCACCACCACGAGCACTCCCACGGACACCACCCCGTGCGACAGGGTGGAGGTGAGGAACAGCGCCTCGCCGACGGCCTGGGCCTGTGTCTGGCGCGGGCTCCAGTAGAAGTGCCGTACCGCGTTGAGCGACGGGACGTGGTACAGGCCGAGCCAGACCGCCCACAGGCCCACGACGGTGGCCACCACGACGCCCAGGGCGACAGCCCGCCTGCCCGGGTGCGACCAGCTGGACCGGACCAGACCGACCTCGGCCGCCGCCAGGACCGGCAGGCCGAGCGCCGCCAGGGCGAAGGCGGCACCGGGGTGGCTGTAGTAGAGGCCGGGGACGATGACGACGAGGGCACACCCTGCCTGCACAACGCCGATCCAGGGGAATGAGCTCCGGCGCACCAGCAGGACACCCAGGGCGAGCGCCGCCGGCACGATCGAGTAGCTCAGGGCGTTCGGCCACAGGACCCCGTAGGACACCAGCATCGCGGGGAAGACGGAAACGACGCAGACCATCCCCATCCCCATCGCGAGCGCGAACCGCGACGGGCCGGCGACGGTCCGCAGCAGGAGCATCATCGACAGCGGCCACATCACCCCCGCAAGCACCACGGCGACCACGTTGGCGGCCACGATGGGGTTCGTGCCGAGGGTGATCCCGGCCAGTCCCGCGATCCCGTGGAAGAGGGGCGGGTAGAACGGCGCGTGCCCGGTCGGCATGGCGGCGGCGCCCACGACCGAGGGAGCAGCCGAGCGGTGTGAGACGACGTTGGCGATGCCGTTGACGTGCAGGGCGGAGTCGAAGGTCTGGCTGATCGACTCGGGCGAGCCGATGCCCCGGGCAATGGCACCCGCGCTCACGAGGCAGCCCGCGGCCACGATGCCGGCCGACCACGCCCACCCGTGGCGGGGCTCCGGCGGTCGCTGCAGTGACGACGTCCTGGCCATGAGGAACCCCACTCCCCACGCCAGCACGGCGAGCACCGCACTGACCGCGAGGACCACGCCCAGGCCCCACGGCACGCGCAGGACCATGGACACCACGTCGGCGATCGCGATCGCGCCCAGGGACAGCGCCGGCGCCGCCCCGAACGACTCCTCGCGGCGCAGCCCCAGGGCCAGTCCGATGACGAGCCCGGGGAGGACGACGACCGACGCGACGAGGAGCAGGACGGGCAGGGCACCCGTCCAGTGGGTCACCGTGCTCACGCGTCGCTCCGCAGGAAGTCGACCGCCTCCTGCACGGGCCCGTCCATCGTGACGGCCCCCGACCTCAGGACCACGCCGCGGTCGCACACCCGTGCGACCATGTCCAGCTCGTGGCTGACGATCACGAGGGTCTGCCCCATGGCGCGCAGCTCGCTGATCCGCTGGAGGCACTTGCGCTGGAACGGCTCGTCGCCCACCGCGAGGATCTCGTCGATGAGGAAGATGTCGGGCTCGCTGTATGCCGCGACGGAGAAGGCCAGGCGCAGGAACATGCCCGAGGAGTAGAACTTCACCTCGGTGTCGATGAACCGCTCGATCTCGCTGAAGGCGACGATGTCGTCGAACTTCGCGTCGATGTCCCTCTCCGACATGCCCAGGATGGCTCCGTTGAGGTAGATGTTCTCGCGGCCCGTGAGGTCGGGGTGGAACCCTGCGCCGACCTCGATGAGCCCGGCCACCCGTCCGCGCACGCCGATCGTTCCCGCGTCGGGCAGCATCACCCCCGAGATGAGCTTGAGCAGCGTCGACTTGCCCGAGCCGTTGAAGCCGACGAGCGCCACGGCCTCGCCCTGCTCGATCGTGAACGAGACGTCATCGAGCGCGTTGAAGGTGTTCGACGACAGCTCCCGCCCACGTCCCCTGAAGGTCCACACGACGAGCTCCTTGATGGAGCGGGTGTGCCGCAGGGTGAACCGCTTGGTCACGTTGCGGACCTCGATAGCTGACGCCACTCACAACTCCTGTGCGAAGCGACCCTCGAGCCGCCGGAAGACGAACTGACCGACCACGACGAGCAGGACGGACGTGGCCAGGCCGAGCAGCCCCCACCACACGAAGTGGAACGGCACGGCGGGCAGGCCGACGTGGTGGGCGTACTTGTCGGTGACCTTCTGGCTGGGCAGCCAGAAGCCGTAGTGCGCGAGCTGGATCGCCGCGGTACCCGGGTTCGCCTGGTAGACCCACCACAGCGGGGTCCCTCCCAGCACGCCGTACGCCTTGTCCCAGGTGTACAGGACGGGAGAGAGCCAGGTCGCCATCATGAGGATCAGGTCGACCAGGTTCTCCGCATCACGGAAGAGCACGTTGACGGCGCCGAAGACCAGACCGAGGCCCAGGCCCGCCAGCGTGGTGATGAGCAGCGCGCCCAGGCAGGCGAGCAGGTTCAGGCCGCCCGGACGCCAACCCCCCACCACTGCGGCGAGGACGAGGACCGCCAGCTGCGGGAAGAGGTGGACCATGGCCACCCACACCGACGACACCGGGAAGAGCTCGCGCGGCAGGTAGATCTTCTTGACCAGGTCCGCGTTGAGCACGATCGCCCGGGTCGTGTTGCTGAACACCTCAGAGAAGTAGTTCACCATCACGATGCCGGAGAACAGGTAGATGATGTAGTTCGGCTGCTGGCGGTCCAGCCCGAGGAACTTGCCCATCGCCACGTAGAAGACCACGAGCTGCACGCCCGGCTTGACGTAGCTCCACAGGAGCCCGAGCACCGATCCCCGGTAGCGGACCCGGAGCTCCTTGCGGACGAGCAGTCGAAGGAGGAACCGCCAGCGGTAGACGTCGAGGAGCCCTGCGCTCCGACCGGGGCTTCGCAGGGCCTCCGGGTGCGCAGCGGCCGGAGCGGCCACGCCTACCCGTCCTCGGAGATGCCGAACGTGCGCTCCCAGGCCTCGAAGGAGGTGATGCGTGGCAGCGCCTCGCGGTACGCGCGGGCGAGCTCGTCCCAGTGGCGGTACAGCTTGGCGTGCTGGGCGGCGGACGCCTTGAGCATGGCACGCGCCCGGCGCTGGTCGCGCTTGTACCAAGACGCGCCCGTGCCGTCCGCGGTCGAGACGATGGCGCTGTCCTGCTGGGCGATGCGCCACCAGGAGGCGTCCTTGTGGGCGATGCGGGCCTGGGGGTGGTCGGCCGCGGTCGGGTCCACCGGGAACAGCTGCCGCAGCACCGACAGACCCGCCTTGGGCAGGAGCTCGATGCGGTTGGGCGGGGTGGACTTGCCGGGTTTGCGCGGCTTGCGGCGCATGACGTGGGGGAAGGCGTCGACGTCCTTGGCCACCCGCCCGTCGTCGTACTCCTGGGCGTCGGAGCGGATCTCTGCCAGCCGCGTGGGCAGGATCTCGTGCAGCCGGTCCGGGCCCGCCAGCACGTCACGCTGCGCCTGGAGGCGTCCG
The DNA here is from genome assembly GCF_042668795.1 of Pedococcus sp. NPDC057267. Lineage (NCBI taxonomy): Bacteria > Bacillati > Actinomycetota > Actinomycetes > Micrococcales > Intrasporangiaceae > Pedococcus > Pedococcus sp. NPDC057267. The sequence continues at coordinate 13,058 of NZ_JBHUYG010000033.1, forward strand.
TTGACGGTGTAGTACTGCATGGAGACCAGGTGCTTCATGTCGAGCATGGTCGAGTCGCGGAGCAGGTCACCGCCCTTGGGCAGCGGCGAGTGCATCAGCGCGGAGATCAGGCGGTTGCGCTCGTGGAAGTAGGACTGCCACCCCACCAGGTCGTCCTTGTCACCCCAGGACACGTGCCACACGGCCGCACCCGGCAGGGACACGGTCGGGACGCCGGCGGCCCGAGCCCGCAGCCCGTACTCGGAGTCGTCCCACTTGATGAAGACGGGGATGGCCAGACCGATCCTGCGGATCACGTCCGTGGGGATGAGGGTCATCCACCAGCCGTTGTAGTCGACGTCGACGCACTGGTGCAGCACCTTCGAGTCGCGCAGTCCCGTGCGCGAGAAGTCGTGCCGGAAGTACGTCCCCACACCGGCGTTGCGGGGACCCCAGATCCACGGCTCGACGACCTCGCCGAAGGTGTGGAGCACCGAGCGGTTGTAGAGGTCGAACATGTGTCCGCCCACCATGGTCGGCGTCCGGCACAGGTCGGCGAACGCCGTCAGTCGCTCGATGCTCGCCGTCTCGAGGTTGATGTCGTCGTCCAGGAGGATGACGTAGTCGCTCTTCGCAGCCTTGACGACCTCGTACATGCCCCGCGAGAACCCGCCGGAGCCTCCGAGGTTCGGCTGCTCGATGACGCGCAGCTGCGGCCCGAGCTCAGCCGCGAGCTCGTCGAAACCGTCCTGGTCGGCCACCTTGTCGGTGCCCTGGTCCACGACGATGAGCTCGTCGAGGACCGTGCGCAGCCCGGCGTCGCCGGCGACGGCCCGGATGGTCTCCAGGCAGTAGTCGGCCCGGTTGAAGGTCGTGACGGCGAGGCTGGTCCGGCCATGGGGGCGGCCCGCGTCGGGCACGAGCCACTCCGCACCGTCGAGGACCACCGGCTCGGTCCCCGCGATGACGTCGAACCAGTACCAGCCGCCGTCACCGAAGGTCTGCAGGGACAGGTCGACGACCGTCCGGCTGCGTTCGCCGTCCACGCGCAGGGACTCCACGCGCTGCGGCGCACCCTTGGCGTTCGACCGGTACACGATGACCGTGCACGGCCCGCTCGTGGTCACCACGAGGCGGACGGTCTCGACGACCGTCCACCGTCGCCAGTAGCTCGCGGGGAACGCGTTGAAGTACGAACCGAAGGACATGCGACGACCGGGACGGACCCGGACGCTGTGACGTCCGAGGACGTCGTCAGGGTGCGCGCTGCTCTCGGCGTCGGCCTTCTTGCGGTCGATGTAGACCGCCAGGACGTCCAGGTCCCCGGACGGGGGGAAGATGACTCGCTGGGCGACCCGATGGCCCGCCGTCGTCTGCTCCTGCGTCACGTCCGCCGTCATCGTGGTGCTCACTCGTCCACCCCTCCGCTCTGGAGGTCCTCCCCGCGGTCGAAGTGACCCGCCAACCGGTTGTCGACCACGGACAGGGCTGCTCCGATGGCCATGTGCATGTCGAGGTACTTGTACGTGCCCAGGCGACCGCCGAACACGACGCCCTGCTCCCGGCGCGCGAGGTCGCGGTACTTCAGCAGGCGCTCACGGTCCGCGGGCGTGTTGACCGGGTAGTAGGGCTCGTCGTCGCCCTCCGCGAACCGGGAGAACTCACGCATGATCACGGTCTTGTCCTTCGGGTAGTCGCGCTCCGGGTGGAAGTGACGGAACTCGTGGATCCGGGTGAAGGGGACGTCCTCGTCCGGGTAGTTCATCACCGAGGTGCCCTGGAAGTCTCCGGTGGGGAGCACCTCCTGCTCGAAGTCGAGCGTCCGCCAGCCGAGGCGGCCCTCGGCGTAGTCGAAGTAGCGGTCGACGGGGCCCGTGTACACCACGGGGACGTTGCCGACGACGTTGGCGCGGTTGACCGGCTGGCTGGCGTCGAAGAAGTCGGTGTCGAGCCGGACCTCGATGCGGTCGTGGTCCGCCATCCGCTCCAGCCAACGCGTGTACCCGTCGGTCGGGAGACCCTCGTAGGTGTCGTTGAAGTACCGGTTGTCGTAGGTGTACCGCACCGGCAGCCGGCTGATGATGTCGGCGGACAGCTCTTCCGGGGAGGTCTGCCACTGCTTGGCCGTGTAGTGGGCGATGAAGGCCTCGTACAGCGGCCGACCGATCAGGGACACCCCCTTCTCCACGAAGTTGGTGGGGGTGCGACCCTCGAGCTCGGCTGCCTGCTCGGCGATCAGCCTGCGTGCCTCGTCCGGCCCGTAGGCGGCGCGGAAGAACTGGTTGATCGTGCCCAGGTTGATCGGCATCGGGTACACCTCACCCGCGTGGCGCGTGTAGACGCGGTGCACGTAGTTGGTGAAGGAGGTGAACTCGTTGACGTAGTTCCACACCCGCTCGTTGGACGTGTGGAACAGGTGCGCGCCGTACCGGTGCACCTCGATGCCCGTCTGCGGCTCGTCCTCGCTGTAGGCGTTGCCCCCGATGTGGCTGCGACGGTCGATGACGAGAACTCGGCGTCCGTGTTCTTGGGCGATCTTCTGGGCGACGGTCAGGCCGAAGAAACCTGACCCGACGACCACGAGGTCTGGGTTCACGCACGCTCCTAGCAAATCGGGACTTCGGGAAAGGCTACCGGACGACCTCGCCACCCTCGTCCGGCCCCGCTGGGGCCGCGCAGCCGCGGCAGGGGCACCTCCGCGGCAGCCCCCCGTCGCGCGCCGGCTCGGAGGACGGGCCGCCTCCGCATACTCTTGGCCCCGATGAATGCAACCGATGCCTGGCTCGTGGTGCCCCTGTACAACGAGGCTGCCGTGATCGCTGACGTGGTCACCGCCGCCCGCCGCGTGTTCCCCAAGGTCGTCTGCGTGGACGACGGGTCCACCGACGGGTCGGCCGAGCTCGCGGAGTCCGCCGGGGCACGGGTCGTGCGCCACCCGGTGAACCTCGGTCAGGGCGCGGCGCTGCAGACCGGGTTCGAGTACGTCCTGGGAGACCCCGCCACCCGGTACGTCGTCACCTACGACGCCGACGGCCAGCACCAGCTCCAGGACGTGCTGGTGATGGTCGAGCGAGCTCGACGCGGCGACGTCGACGTGGTGTTCGGCTCGAGGTTCCTCGACGAGCGGACCAGGCCGTCGACGGCGAAGCGGATGGTGCTGCGGCTCGCGGTCGCCTACACGAACCTGACCACGAAGACCCGCCTCACCGATGCCCACAACGGCCTGCGCGTCCTGTCGCGTGAGGTCGTGGAACAGCTGGACATCACCCAGAACCGGATGGCCCACGCCTCGGAGCTCGTCGCCCAGATCGGCCGGATGCGCGTCGCCGGTCGGCCTGTCGCCTACGCCGAGGAACCGGTGCACATCCTCTACACGGACTACTCCCGCTCCAAGGGCCAGTCCCTCTGGAACTCCATCAACATCCTCGTGGAGCTGATGCTGCGATGAAGGCGTTGACCATCCAGGTGGTGCTGATCGTGGTGACCGTCGCCACCGTAGGCCGCGTCGTCTCCGGCGCCGGCGCCAGGACGCAGGCGGTGCGCCGCCTCGGGCTCCTGGTCTTCGGTGCGTTCGCGATCTGGTCGATCCTGTCCCCCGAAGTCTGGACGTCGCTGGCCCACCTCGTGGGCATCGGCCGCGGAACGGACCTCATCCTCTACGGCCTGGTGATCGCCTTCTTCAGCTTCGTCGTGACGAGCTTCCGACGCTTCCGTGAGGCCGAGACCCGCTACACCAAGCTCGCCCGCCGCATCGCGATCGACGAGGCGCCACCCGCCTCGACACCCTTGGCGGACGCGCCTCCCCCCCAGGAGGGCACCGATGCATGAGGACGACGGCATCCGGGCCATCCCGCAGGGCCGCCCCCCGCGGCCACTCCCGGACGACGAGGACGTGGTCGTCGTCGACACGCGCAGGCGTGCCGTGCCCGGGGGCCGCGGGGGCCCTGCACGAGGGCGCTCGGGAGCGGCCGGGCGGGAGCCCGCGCCCCGCGACCCCCACGGCGGTGGTGGGTCGGTACGGAACGCGTCGCCCCGGGGCCGTGGGCCCGGGCCGTCCCGTCGTGCACGCCGGGCCCGGGCGGTCCTGCTTCTGGGCCTGGTGCTGGTCGTCGCGTGGGTGGCCTTCATGGTCTGGGTGCCGTTCCACGCCTGGGGTTCGGTGCACCGCGTCGACGCGTCACCGACCGGCACCCAGCCGCCACAGACCAAGGGGTACGACTACCTGCTCGTGGGCTCGGACAGCCGGGCCGGCCTGACCGCGGCGCAGAAGAAGGCGCTCACGACCGGCTCGGCGGACGGTCAGCGGACCGACTCGATCATCCTGGTGCACGTGCCCTCGGACGGTGGCAAGCCGGCCTTCATCTCGATACCCCGTGACAGCTTCGTGCCGATCCCCGGGCACCGCAGCAACAAGATCAACGCCGCGTACTCGATGGGAGGGCCCAAGCTCCTCGAGGAGACCGTCGAGCAGGCGACCGGCCTGCGGCTCGACGGCTACGTCGAGATCGGGTTCGGCGGCTTCGCGGGTGTCGTCGACGCCGTCGGCGGCGTGGACATCTGCGTCCCGTTCAACATGGACGACCCGCACGCGGGGATCAACCTCAAGAAGGGGTGCCAGACCCTCAACGGCCCCAACGCCCTCGGCTACGTGCGCGCCCGCTACTCCGACCCCCGCGGGGACATCGGGCGGGCCGAGCGCCAGCGCCAGTTCCTGGGCGCGATCATGCGCAAGGCGCTCACCCCCTCCACCGTGCTCGTTCCCACGCGCTACTACAACTTCTCCATGGCGGCCGGGCAGGGCCTGACCGTCGACCAGGACACCTCCCTGCAGGACGTGGTGCGGGTCCTGCAGGCCATGCGCGCGATCTCCAAGGGAGAGGGCCTGTCGCTCGTCGTGCCCCTGTCGAGTGTCAACTACCCCACCTACGCCGGCAGTGCGGTGAAGTGGGACACCCCCCGCGCCAAGAAGCTCTTCACCATGCTGCGCGACGACGTGCCGCTCGAGGCCCCTCCCGAGGGCACGGACGGCAAGCCCAGCGGGGGCTGACACCGCGCCTCCCCGCGCTCGCGTCGGGTGGCCGCGACGACGTCGGCAGCGTCAGCGCGGCCACCCGAGGTATCGCGGGTGACGGCTGTAGAAGCGCAGCGCGCTGCGGGCGTGCAGCAGGTGCCCGCGGTTGAGCCGACGGCGTGAGTCTCCGCGCCACTCGTGCGTCCAGCGCACGTCCGCAGTGACGGAGACCGGTATGCCGTGGGCGCCGGCACGGATGCCCAGCTCGACGTCCTCCATGTACAGGAAGTACTCCTCCGGCCAGCCGCCCACCTCGCGGAAGGTCTGCGCGGACATGGCGGTGGCACCGCCTGCGACCCAGGTGACGGGCCCGGACTCGTACGGACCCACCGGCCACAGGTAGTGGTCGAGTGCCGATCGCGGGCCGATCCCCCGGTGTGCCAGCTTGGCCGGCAGGTAGGGCTCGGCCCGGGCCGCACTCTGCGGCCTGCCGTCGGGGAAGTCGAGCCGCGGCGTGACGATCCCCCCGGTGGCGTCGATCGTGCGGGCCAGCGCGGGCAGGTCCGCGAGGCGCACACCGAGGTCGGGGTTGGCGAAGAGGAGGTACGTCCCCCGGCTCATCTCCGCACCACGGTTGTTCGCCGCGGAGAGCCCCACGTTGGCCCCCATCGAGCGGTAGACGAAGCCCTCGCGGGCCGCGAACGCCGCCACCTCGGGCTGGTCGGCGTTGTCGACCAGGAGCACCTCCACCTCCCCGGGACGCCAGGGACCCAGGGAGTCAGGGCGCAGCAGGCCCGACCAGTAGCGTTCGAGCATCGCGAGGCTGTGGTAGCTCACGACCACGAGCGACCACACGGGTCGGACGGCCTCGACCTCTCCTGCCGCTGCCTCCTCGAAGGTGGCCGCCCACGCACTCGCGGACACGGCCTCCCGGGCAGCGGAACGGTACTCGGAGCGCAACCGCGCCCAGCCGGCCACCAGCCTGGCGGTGGCGGTGAGGGTGCTGGCGACCGCCGAGACCGGGTGCGGGGCGACGCCCTCGCGCCGGGCGGCGTCCTCCGCGCGACGCCGGGCGGTCCGCAGGTCGCGATGGAGCCACGCCGGGCCTGCGAGCACGTCCTTGAGGGCGGCGAACCGCATCGCGGCCGCCTGCGGCTCGCGACGGGCCACGTGCCGCAGGGACACGGCGAGCCACTCCGCAGCCAGGGCCGCAGAGCGGTGGTCGTGCAGCAGCGCGGTGACGACCCTGTTGCGCAACAGGAAGTAGGCCGGCCAGCTGGTCTCGTTGCCCTTGGCCGCCCACGAGTCGTGCCACACGGCCGCACCCGGCAGGACCACCGACGGCACCCCCGCACCCCCGGCCCGCAGCCCGAGCTCGACGTCATCCCACTTGAGGAAGAAGGGCAGCGGCAGCCCGACCCGCTCCACCACCTCCCTCGGGACCAGGGCCATCCACCAGGGCTGGAAGTCCACGGAGCGCGCCGGCCCGAGCCAGGGGTACGCGGTCACCGGCTGGTCGGCCAGGTCGGTGTTCATCGGCGTCCCGGGGAGCGAGGCCCACGTGAACCGGCGGCGGTCGAGCACCTCCCCCAGGCGGTACAGCACCGTGGGACGGGCCGAGTCGAACATGTGGCCGCCCACGATCGTGGGCGTTCTGGTGGCGTGGGCGAACGCCCATGCGCGGGCGAGGCCCTCCGGCTGAGCGAAGGCGTCGTCGTCCAGGAGCGCGACGTGCCTCGCCTGCGGGTCGGCGAAGGCTTCCACCATGCCGCGCGCGAAGCCGCCCGAGCCTCCCAGGTTGGCCTGACGCACCACCGCCAGGCGGGACCCCAGGTGGTCGGCGACGGCGTCGAAGCCCTCCGCCCCGGCCAGCGGCTCGGTCCCCTGGTCCACCACCACCACACGCCCCACGACGTCGGCCAGGACACCGCCCGGCTTCATCGCCGCCGCCAACGTCCCCAGCTGGCGCACACAGGCGGGCCCACGGTTGAACGTGGCGATGGCCACGGTAAGGGACCGCGGCACCACGTCGACGTCCGCGGTCCACGTGAAGCCGACAGCCACGTCCGTGCCCGAGGCGGGTCGCGCGGATGTCGGCAGCGCCGTCACGCGGGGCCACACCCACCCACCACGGTCGCAGGCCGCCACCGGCACCGTGGCGCAGTAGCGTCCGCCGTCCGTGGTGCCGGCCGCGAGGCGGCGCACCGCCCCGGACGCGTCGCTGGCCAGGACCTCGACCTCGACCTCGCCCTCGGCGGTGAGGTCGAGGTGGACGGCCTCGAGGTCGGTGAACCGGGCCCAGTAGGCCAGGGGAAGGGCCGCGAACCAGCCGTCGAAGGACACCGTGCCGCCGACCGGCACGGCGGACGGCCCGCACAGCGGGCGCGCACCCACCTCGACCGGGTCGGTGACGAGGCCGCCGATGACGACCCTCACCACGCCTCCCCGAGCTCGTAACCAGCCTCGGCGAGCACCTCGCGGTTCGACCGCGGCCGGTGCAACAGACCCGCACGCACCCCTGCGCCCAACGCACGCCGCAGCACGGCCCGTCGCTGGGAGTGCCGGTAGAAGCGGACCCAGTTCACGAGTGCCACGGCGGCCCGCAGCGACGCCTCACCGGGGGAGAACGCGCGTCCGGCCCTGAAGGTCCAGATCTTGTTGCGGACCTCGTTGAAGAAGCGCTCCCCGGGATCGGCGCTGCGCGTGCCCAGCTCCTTGGTCTTGTGCACGACCACCGCGGCAGGAACGTAGATCCCCGGCCGGGAGCGCAGGATCCGAGCGGTGAACTCGAAGTCGTCGTTCCAGATGAAGAAGTCGGCTGTCGGAAGGCCGGTGGCGCGGATCGCGTCCGCAGAGACGAGGAGGGAGACGAAGGACGCGGTGCGCATCGGCCGGCCTCCCGCGGCCGCCGCCGCGCGGCGCGCGCGGGGCGTCGCCCAGGGCACGCGGCGGGGGATGTTCCTGTCCTGGTCCTCGCCGTTGGTCCACAGGACCCGGCTCGCCACGAGCCCCAGCTCGCTGCCGTAGCGCTCCCGTGCCGCCAGCAGCTCGGACAGGGCGGTCTCGCTGGGAATCGTGTCGTCGTCCATCACCCACACCAGGTCCGCGGAGTGCTGGTCCAGCGCCCGCGCCAGGCCGGCGGCGAAGCCTCCTGCACCCCCGGTGTTCCTGGTGAGACGGACGAGGTCTGCCGCCGGGAAGTCGCGCTCCACCAGCTCGGGGCTGCCGTCGGTCGACGCGTTGTCCACGACGACGAGGGCGTCGAGCGGGTGCGTCTGGGTGGCCACGGCACCCAGGCACTCCGAGAGGAGCTCCCGGCGGTTGTAGCTGACGACCACCGCCACCACCGTGGGGGACGGCCCCGGACGCGAGGAAGCGGGGACCGGGACTGTCGGGCTCACCGGGCGAGCATACCCAGCACCGTCGTAGGGCCGGACGTCGCTCGGGCCGCCCGGCCCGGGGTGCGCCCACGCCGGGGACGGCACCCCGGGAGGGGCCGGTAGGGTTGTGCGCCGCAGGTCCGTCGGCTGCGTGCGGCCAGGTATGAGAGGTGAGGCGTGGAGGACGGCGCGACCAGGATCACGATCGCGTCCCGGCTCTTCCCACCGGAGCCGGGAGCCGCCGCATACCGGTTGGGCAGGCTGGCGGCCGGGCTCAGCCGGCACGGCGCCAGGGTCCGCGTGCTGACCACCCTTCCCCCACGGTCCGTGCGCACCCGCGCGGTCGCAGGGCTCGACCGGGACACCCGGTCCGGCACACCCGGCGCGGTCACGGTCCGTCGGTGGCCCGTCCTGCGGGACAGCGGCGGGAACGTGCGGGGCTACATCCAGTTCGCCAGCTTCGACGGTCCGCTCCTGGCCCGGCTCCTCGGCACCCGCAGCGACCTCGTGGTGGTCGAGCCACCACCGACGACCGGGGTCGCGGTGCGGCTGGTCTCGCGCGTCAAGCGCATCCCCTACGTCTACTACGCCGCGGACGTGTCCTCGACGGCGGCGGCCGGGATCGGCATCAACCCCGCGATCGTACGGGTCCTGACCCGCGTGGAGTCGTGGGTGATGCGGGGCGCAGCCCACGTCCTCGCGGTGTCGGAGGGCGTCGCCACGGAGGTGCGGGCCCTGGGCGTCGACCCTGCTCGGGTGACGGTCGTCGGTACTGGCGTCGACACGGACACCTTCCAACCGCAGGCGTCTCCCGACGACCAGGACGTCGCCACGCTCGTCTACGCCGGCACCATGTCGGAGATCCACGGTGCAGAGGTGTTCGTCCGGGCCTTCGGGCGCATCGCCGCCGAGCACCCCGGGGCCGAGCTGGTCATGCTCGGCCAGGGCACCGAGCGCGCCGACCTCGAGCGCCTCGCCGACTCCCTCGCGCCCGGTCGGGTCAGGTTCGAGGGACTGGTCGCCGCGGAGCGTGTCGCGCAGGTCCTCGGGAGCGCCCGCGCCGGCCTGGCGTCCGTGCGCCCGGGGAAGGGGTACGACTTCTCGTTCCCGACGAAGATGTTCGCCTCGACGGCGTGCGGGACCCCGGTGATCTATGCCGGCGTCGGACCCGGTGCCACGGTGGTCAGGGAGAACGACCTCGGGTGGGCGGTCGACTGGGACGAGGCTGCGGTCGCGGAGGCGATGACCATGGCGCTGGCCCGTCCGGTGCCGGCCGCGAGGCGCGCGGACCTCGCGCGCTGGACCACGGCCAACGCGAGCCAGGACTCAGTGAGCGAGCGGGCCGTGGCCGCCGTGCTCGGCGTCCTCCACCGAGCCGAGGAGCCGTTCGGCGATCACGGCCGCTGACGCGCGCCCGTCGTGCCAGCGGCGCGCGAAGTGCACGCCCGCGGCAGCCACCGGCTGGTACGCGGTGGGTCGGGCAGCGATGTCACGGATGACGTCCTCCAGGGCGTCCGGGCCGGCGTCGACCACCGGCACGTCGTCCTCGACCAGGGCTCGCACCTCGGGCGCGACGTTCCCCACCACCAACCGTCCTGCGGCCATCGCCTCGACCGCCGCCACCCCGTAGGAACCGGTCATGATCTGGTCGACCATGACGTCGACGCCGCCCACCAGTGCGGGGACCTCCGCATGGGGCACCCGGTCCGGGGCGAGGTACCTGATGACCCCCTCGTCGTCGAGGCGCCGCAGCACGGGGTCGATGACCCGGGTGCCCTTGATCGGGGGATGTCTACGGCTCGGCAGGTGCAGCACCGTGGGGCGAGGAGCCGAGAGCGGTTCTCCCGGCGTGGCCCACGATGCCACGTCGACCACGAGCGGCAGCCAGTGGGCCGTGGGCAGGTCGAGCAGGAGGTCCGGCGTGCTGACGAGGAGGGGAACGTCCACGCGCGCGGCGATGGCCCGGTTGCGTGCCGACACGCGTCGGGTCCTCGTCAGCCATGGACCCTCCGTCTCGCGGAAGAAGGAGTAGTCCCACCGTGCCATGTGCGCGTCCGGGTCCCGCACCTCGCTGCCGTGGGCGATGAGCGCCACCTGCACCCCGTGTCGGGCCCAGTGGTCGAGCTCGCGCTCGATCGAGCCCCTCCCGGCTCCCTCCCGGGGGGCGAGGAAACCGTCGATGGCCAGGTGCGTGACGCCGTCGAGGGCGCGTGCCACCGCCGCCTTGCGGCGCCACGGCAGCACGAGCCGCTGGGCGGGCAGGACCACGTCGACGGCGTGGCCGATGCCCTGGGACATCCAGGGAAGGGGCGCGCTGGCGAACGAGAACGCCGGTATGCCGCAGTGCTCCGAGACCGCGCGCGCCCACTGCCTCGCCTGTCCCGCGTAGTTCGCCGGGCCGACGGCCAGGCGAGCATCCACCTCGGCCGCCTCCCCCGGGCCGTGCCCGGGCGCACGGCCGCGTGGACGACGGTCCTCCGGTGCGGGCGGCATGTCGGTCAGTATGTCAGCCCGCGGGGGTGGGCCCGGGGCCCCTGCGCCACCGGAGCAGGGGCGTGAGGAGCCGCAGCACGACCTGGAGGTCCCGACGCACCACCACCAACCACACGGCCACGAAGACGACCGCGCACACGGGGTCCCACCACGGCCCCAGGCCCAGCGCGTCCCGGCCCAGCAGCAGCAGGACCGCCACGCCGACCCCCAGGAGCAGCCGCGCCACCAGCCCTCCCCACCGGTGCCCGTCCCGGCGCCAGACCAGGACGACGGGGATTCCCGCGATGACCAGTGTGCCGGCGAGGTACCCGACCGCGACGCCCAGCTCGCGCCAGGGTCCGGCCACCAGCCCCCAGACCCCCGCCCCCACGGCCAGGCCAGACATGCTCGCGACGCTCGTCGCCGCCATGCCTCGTTGCGAGCGGGTCGACAGGGAGTTGACGCTGGCCATGGCGAGGGTCATGGGCAGGACTGCGAAGAGCAGGACGGGCAGGAGCCGTCCGGCATCGGCGTACCGATGCCCCCAGATGACCCCGACGATGAGTCGGCTGCAGAGAGCCAGGGTCGCGAAGACCGGCACCATCACGACGACCAGCAGCCTCGTGGCCTGGTCCGTCTGCCAGCGGAAGGCATCGACGTCACGCCGGCCCCAGGCCTCCGCCATCGCGGGGAAGAGCACGAGGCTGAGCGAACCCGCGAGGAGCGATGCAGGCGTCGCCAGCGTCAGCGCCGCGGCATACTGGCCCGCCTGCTCGGGGGTCGAGACGAGCTTGGCCACGACCATCGACAGCTGGAGGAAGCCGGCGCTCGCGGTCGTGCCCGCCACTCCGAGCGCGACGAAGCCGTCGAGCTCGCGCCGCAGCGCGGGGGCCGGCTTGTGTCCGTGGGCGAACGGCCATCCGGCAACGGTGTACACGAGGTAGGCGACGGCCATGGGCAGCACCAACGACGGGCCGCGGAACCCGGCGAGGAGCATGACCAGGAGGCCGCCGAGACCGCCCACCATGATCGTGATGTCCCACACCGTCGCGCGGCCGACCTGCCCGATGCCGAACTGGAGCCCGCGGGCGAAGTTGTAGCCGCCGTAACCGACGACCAACGCGCCGACCCAGAGGCCACCGACGACGTCGCCGCGGATCCCGAGCACCCAGATCGGGACGGCGGCCAGACCGAGGACCGCCGTGGCCTGGGTCGTGCGACGACGCAGGTGGCGGGCGACCGTCGCGGCCTCCTCCGGCCGACCTGCCCCGCGGGCGCGGGCCAGGAACTTCGACGCGGCGCTGCCCGTGGTCGTGGGCCAGACGAGGCAGAGGAAGGTCGCTGCCGAGATGGCCGTCTGGACGACGCCGAGCAGGCTGGGACCGCCGAAGCGCCCGACGAGCAACGGGGTCACGAGCCGGAGCACGCCCTGCGCGGCGAGCCCCACCATGCTGAGCAGTCCCCGCGACGCCATCGAGGACTGGGTCTGCGCATCGAGGCGGACCGGGCGAACCACCTGCCGCCAGGACGACGCTGCTGCCACCCTAGGCGCTGGCGTAGAGGTACAGCGAGGACATCAGCCCGGTCTCCGCGGGAGGGTCGACCTTGCGCTGCAGCTGCCACTGCGGGCACTCGCGGGCGATCCACGCGGTGAACGAGCGGTGCCGCTCGTGCGGGACCCGTTCGCTGCCAGGGGCGTCGTTGCTGCAGATGACGACGTACCGCTCCGCGCTGGCGAACAGGCGACGCATGTAGTCCTCGAAGACCTCGTCCTCGACCAGGTGGAAGATGACCTCCATCGAGAGGGCCATGTCCGCCCGCAGCCAGCCGGCGGGGTCGGCGAGCTCGGTGGGCTCGAAGCGCAGGAAGCTCTTGGTGGGATCGGACTTGAACCGCTCGATGCACTGGCGGATCGCCGTCGCCGAGCGATCCACCCCGAGGTAGCGCGGGTAGTCCGCCAGGGACAGCTGGTTGCCGTCGCCACACCCCAGGTCGATGACCGAGGTGACCCCCAGCTCACGGACCCAGCTGTTGACGACCTCGGCCTTCCACTGCGCCGAGGCGCCGTAGGAACCCGGGCCGGAGGTGCCCCCCGCTGCATAGCGGTCCTCCCAGTACCGCCCGCTGCCCTTGAAGGTCAGGTGGCGCAACCGGACGACTGCGGGGGTGGTGGCGGCCCTGGTGAGCGTCTGCTTGAGGTCCATGCGGGTCACGCTAGCCCACGGACGCGTCGGCGCCGGCGCCCCGCGCGGCGACGGCCACGGTGGTCCCGGTCCTGGCCGACTCGATGCAGGCCTCAGCCACCCGGACCACGTCCAGGCCCTGGCTCATCGTGACGATGTCGGCCTCCTTGCCCAGCACAGCGTCGCGGAAGTTCTCGTGCTCCACGCGCAGGGGCTCGGGCTTGGCGATCGCGTAGCGGACCACGTCGCCCTCCGAGACCCCGCGGAACCGCGAGATGTCGTCCCACGTCGTGCTGACCTCGCCGTTGGCGTGGAACGTGAGGTCGGCCGTCAGGGTGTCGGCGACGAACGCGCCGCGCTCGCCGGTGATGATCGTGACGCGCTCCTTGAGCGGCGAGAGCCAGTTGACGAGGTGGCTCGTGACGGTCCCCCCGCTGAGCTGGCCGACGACCGCGACGAGGTCCTCGTGCTCGCGGCCGGACTTGTACGCGGTGCGGGCGGCCACGGAGGTGTACTCCTGCTGGGTCACCCACGCGGTGAGGTCGATGTCGTGCGTGCCGAGGTCCTTGACCACACCCACGTCGGCGATGCGCGCCGGGAACGGGCCCTGGCGGCGGGTCGTGACCTGGTAGACGTCCCCGAGCTCGCCGGCCTCGAGCCGCGCCCGGGCACTCTGGAGTGCCGGGTTGTAGCGCTCGATGTGCCCGACCGCGCCGATCAGTCCCGCCTCCTCGAAGGCCTTGGCCAGGCGGACGGCCGACGGGGTGTCCTGGGCCAGCGGCTTCTCGATGATGGCGTGCACCCCGGCCGCGGCCAGCGCGAGCCCCACGGGCTCGTGGTAGACCGTGGGGACGGCCACCATGCAGTAGTCGATGCCGTGCTTGATCAGGCCCTCGATGGAGTCCTCGAGCGGACGGTCGCCGGCCACCCCGTGGGCGTCGCCCCCGGGATCGGCCACGGCGACGAGGTCCACACCGGGCAGCGAGCCGAGCACCCGGGCGTGGTGCCTGCCCATCATGCCCAGGCCGATGAGGCCCGCGCGCAGGTTCGCCATCGTCAGGCACCCGCCTTCGCGAGCGTGTTCACCGCGGTCACGATGCGCTCCAGGTCGTCCTGGCTCAGCGACGGGTGGACCGGCAGCGACAGGCACTCGGCGGCGGCCTTCATCGTCTCCGGCAGGTCGGAGTCCGACGTGGTGCCGGCGAACGGCTTCAGCTGGTGGTTGGGCACCGGGTAGAACATGCCGGAGCCGACGTTGAACTCCTCGCGCAGGGCCTTGGCGAAGCCGTCCCGGTCCTGGGGCACGCGGATCGTGTACTGGTGGTAGACGTGCACCGCACCCTCGGCAACGGGCGGCGGGGTGACGCCCTCGAGGTTCGCGGAGAGGAACGCGGCGTTGTCCTGGCGCTGCCTGGTCCAGGCGTCGACCTTGGTGAGCTGGACCCGGCCGATCGCGGCGTGGATGTCGGTCATGCGGTTGTTCAGGCCCACGACCTCGTTGTGGTACTGCTGCAGCATGCCCTGGTTGCGGTAGAGCCGCATGAGCCGCTCGGTCTCGTCGTCGGCGACGGAGACCATGCCGCCCTCGCCTGCGGTCATGTTCTTGGTCGGGTAGAGCGAGAACATCGCGAACTGGCCGAAGGCGCCGACGGGGGTGCCGTCCAGCGAGGCGCCGTGGGCCTGCGCGGCGTCCTCGAACACCTTGAGGCCGTGCTTGTCCGCGACCTCCTGCAGCTGGCGCATCTTGGCCGGGTGGCCGTACAGGTGGACCGGCATGATGCCGACCGTGCGCTCGGTGACGACGGCCTCGACCGCGGCCGGGTCGAGGCAGAAGTCGTCGGCGCTGATGTCGGCGAAGACCGGGGTCGCGCCGGTGAGCGCCACCGAGTTGCAGGTCGCCGCGAAGGTGAACGACGGGACGATGACCTCGGCGCCGGGGCCGACGCCGGAGGACAGCAGGCCCAGGTGCAGGCCCGACGTGCCGGAGTTGACGGCGACACAGGCGCGGCCGAGGCCGAAGTGGGCGCTGAACTCCTCCTCGAACGCCTTGACCTCCGGGCCCTGCGCGAGCATCCCGGAGCGCAGGACGCGGTCGACCGCCTCGCGCTCCTCGTCGCCGATGAGCGGCTTGGCGGGCGGGATGAACTCGCTGGTCGCCGTGCTGGTGGTCTGGGACATGGCGGTCAGGCCTCCGTGAGGGTGTCGTTGTTCTCGAGGTAGGTGTCGCCGGTCGTGGGGCACACCCACGTGCCGGGCTCGCTGCCGGGCTCCAGCGGGGTGCCGGCCTTGCCGACCCAGCGGATGCGCCTGGCCGGCACCCCGGCCACGAGCGCGAAGTCGGGGACGTCCTTGGTGACGACGGAGCCGGCGGCGACGAGCGCCCAGCGGCCGATGGTCACCGGGGCGACGCAGACGGACCGGGCGCCGATGGACGCGCCGGTGCGGCAGGTGACCCCCACGGCCTCCCAGTCGGCGCCGCTCTTGAGCGTGCCGTCCGGGTTGACCGCGCGGGGGTAGTGGTCGTTGGTGAAGACGACCGCGGGCCCCACGAAGACGCCGTCCTCGAGGACGGCGGGCTCGTAGACGAGGGCGTAGTTCTGCAGCTTGCAGTTGTCGCCGAGGGTCACGCCGGGGCCGACGTAGGCGCCACGGCCGACGACGCAGTTGCTGCCCAGCGTCGCACCCTCGCGCACCTGCGCGAGGTGCCAGATCGAGCTGCCGTCACCGATGGTCGCCTCCGGGGAGACGTCGGCCGAGTCGACGATGCGGGCGGCCATGCTCAGCGGACCTTCTCGCCCTGGCCGACGACGAGGAGTCGCACCCCGTCGAAGCGCGCCGCGTCCAGGACCCGACGGCCGTCGACGACGACCTGCACCCCGGGGAAGTCGGCGGCGGACAGGTCGCGGTACTCGGCGTGGTCGGCCTGCACGACGACGACGTCCACCGGCTCACCGAGGGAGTACGCGTCCCAGCCGAACGTCGCGAGCTCGTCCGCGGCATACATCGGGTCGTGGACCACGACGGTGGCGCCGGCCTCGCGCAGGGCGTCGACGGTGGCGAAGACACCGGAGAACGCGGTCTCCTTGACGCCGCCGCGGTAGGAGGCGCCGAGGACGGCGACGCGCTTGCCCTCGAGCGAGCCGCCGGCAGCGCCGACGGTGAGCCCGACGGTGTATGCCGGCATGGCCGCGTTGGCCTCGCGGGCGGCCCGGACGACCGTGGCGTCGGGGTCGTTCCACAGGTAGAGCCGCGGGTAGACCGGGATGCAGTGACCGCCGACGGCGATGCCGGGACGGTGGATGTGGCTGTACGGCTGGGAGTTGCTGGCCTCGATGACCTGGAAGACGTCGATGCCGTTCCTGGCGGCGAAGGCACCGAACTGGTTGGCCAGGCCGATGTTCACGTCGCGGTACGTGGTCTCGGCGAGCTTGGCCATCTCGGCCGCCTCGGCGGACCCGAGGTCCCAGACGCCGTTCGGGCGGGCCAGGTCGGGGCGGTCGTCGAACTGCAGCACCTGCTCGTAGAACTCGACCGCGCGCTTGGCGCCCTCGTCGGAGAGGCCGCCGAGCAGCTTGGGGTACTTGCGCAGGTCCTCGAACACACGGCCGGTGAGCACGCGCTCCGGGGAGAAGACCAGGTGGAAGTCGGTGCCCTCGGTGAGGCCGCTGCCCTGCTCGAGCCTCGGCTTCCACCGGGTGCGGGTCGTGCCGACCGGGAGGGTGGTCTCGTAGACGACCAGGGTGCCCGGCTTGAGCCCGCGGGCGATGTCGTCGGTCGCGGAGTCCATCCACGCGAAGTCGGGGCGGGCCTCCTCGTCCACGAAGAGCGGCACGACCACGACGACGGCGTCGCTCTCGGCGACGGCGGCGGCGGTGTCGGTGGTGGCCCGGAGGTTGCCGGCGGAGACGACCTCGGCGAGGTACTCCGCAAGGTGCGCCTCACCGGGGAACGGCTCGGTGCCCGCGTTCACCACCTCGACGAGTGGTCCGCTGACGTCCGCCCCGAGCACCTCGTGGCCCGACCTGGCGAACTGGACGGCGAGGGGAAGGCCGATCTTGCCCAGCCCCACGACGGTGATCTTCACGAGTCTCCTTCGGTAAGCGACCCACAGATACTAGTGCCTGCCGAGCACGTCGCCGTCCACGCGGGGGTCGCTGCACCGCCCCCGGGGCGCCGCCACACCGGGCTGGTGCCTGACCGCACCCGGCAGCCCCCGCACCGGATACTGGGCTCCATGCCCACCCCCAGCCCCTCGGCGCACGCCGACGACGCCGGCAGCCCGCATGTGGCGAAGCTGGCCAAGCTGCTCGACGACGTGGAGCACGCCCGGGTCCACGTCCCGGCCTGGCTGCGGGCCACGAGTCCGGAGAACCGGCTGCCGGTGGCGTTCGCCATCCTCGTGGCCATCGCGCTGCAGCTGCGGCTCACGGACCGGTACGGCCTCCACCCCCGGTGGCTGCTCCCGGCGCTGGAGCTCGCCCTGCTGGTGGTCCTCAGTGTCATCAACCCGGTGCGGCTCAACCGCTCGACCCGCCTCGGGCGCAGCTGCAGCGTGGTCCTCGTCGCGGTCATCACGATCGACAACGCGGTCTCGGCCGGGGCGCTCGACGCCAGCATCCTGCGGGGCCGGGCCGGCGAGGACGCCATCGCCCTCATGGCCAGCGGCGCGGCCATCTACGCGACCAACGTCATCGCCTTCGGCATCTGGTACTGGGAGCTCGACCGGGGCGGCCCCTTCCAGCGCGCCCGGGGGACGCGACCGCACCCGGACTTCCTCTTCCCGCAGATGTCCGACCCCCACCTGGCGTCACCGGACTGGGAGCCGCTGTTCGTGGACTACCTCTACGTCAGCCTCACCAACGTGTTCGCCTTCTCCCCCACCGACACGCTCCCCCTCAGCCGGTGGGCGAAGAGCCTCATGGCCTGCCAGTCGGTGGTCGCGCTGTCGACGACGGCCCTCGTCGTCGCGCGGGCCGTCAACATCCTCAAGTAGCGCGGGGCCGGGCGGCCCGGCTACTTGACGCAGGGGATGCCACCGCCCGACAGGTCCGTCAGCGCCGTCACGGGCGGCCCGCTGCGGCCGCCCCCGGTGGCCGCGACCGCCTTGGCGGGGGCCTGCGTGGCCGTGGGGGTGCCGCCGAGCGCGGTCGGCATGCTGAAGCCGGTTCCGATCACCACGCGCAGGCTCCCCGGCGCGACGCCGCTGCGCACACGCGTCGGCAGCCCCCCGAGCAGCGCCGCGAGGGCGGCCGCCGCGTCCTGCTCACCCGGGGCGTAGTCGACCAGGGAGGTCTCCAGGATGGTGGGGTTGGTGCCGCTGGGACCGGTCCGGTACCCCTTGGCCCCCAGCGCGGTGGCCACGGTGCGCGCAGCACCGGGGCGTCCCGAGGCGTTGACGACGTCCACCAGCAGCTGGGCCGGTGCCGTGGTCCCCGTCGGGGTGGTCGTCGGGCGTGACGCCGCGGTTGCGCCCGACCCGCCGTACAGCAGCTGGTGCACCGTGCTCTGGATCAGCGGGAGGTCGACGATGTTGACGGCCTCCCCCCTGGGGTCGTGGCCGAACCGGGCCACGGGCAGCGTGAAGAAGTGGATCTGCCCGCCGGACAGGTTCGAGGCGACCCGCGCCAGCGACAGGACGTCCAGGCCGCCGTCGACGGCGGTGTTCCGCTTGGCGACGTTGAGGATGGCGTCGAGCTTGCCGGGGTCGGTGAAGGTGTCGGCCTGCTTGAGCTGGTAGAAGAGCGAGGCGATGAAGGCCTGCTGCCGGCGGGAGCGGTCGAGGTCGGTGAAGTTGAGGTCGGGGTGGACCGTGTCGCGCCGCTGCCGGACGAAGCCCAGCGCCTGGGAGGCGTTGATCTGCTGCCGCCCCGCGTGGAAGTTGGCCCCGGAGTACGCGTCCTGGGTGTCCTCCTTGACGCAGACCGTGATGGGCTGGACCACCTGGGAGATCTGGAAGAAGGCCACCATCGTGACCTCGACGAAGTGGTCGATGGGCACGCCACCCAGGAACTGCCGCACGGTGTCCATCTCCGCCTTGCGACCCGCGTCACGCGCGCGCTGCTGCAGCGTGGTGCCGCTCAGCCCCTGCTGGGCCAGGCGTCGGGACGCCTGGTCGAAGGCGAGCCCGTAGGCCTGCTTGATCTTCCCCATGCACTCCCCGTCCGGGCACCCGGCCAGGGCGGCGTAGTCGTCGCGCGGGATCGCGATCGCGGTGGCACTGCCGCCGTTGCCGGGGATGTGGAGCAGCATGAGGACGTTGGAGTTGAGGCCGCCGTTCTGCTGGTCGCCGCTGTGCAGGGCTGCGTACAGGGCCTTGGGCAGCGGCTTGCCGTTCTCGTCGAGGCGGCTGTCCAGGCCCATCACGAGGATGTTGGTGTCGCCGTGCAGGGAGCCCGGTCCCGAGGCGCGGGCGTCGGAGCGCTTGATCCCCGAGGACAGGCTGACGTACTCGTAGCCGGCGTAGCCGACCAGCGCCGCCAGCAGGGCCACGACGACGGTCGCCGCCACGACGACAGGTCGTCGGGCGCGGCGGGTCCGCCGGGGCCCCCGGACGGTCGCCGACGGGTCGGCGGGGGCATCAGCTGGGCGTCGGGGCACGAGATCTCCTTGCGTGGCGCGCAGCGTGACGACAGGGCGCTGCGCCGTGATCTCGCGATCGTAGGCACCCCGGCTGGGCGTTGGATCAAGCAAGGAGGCACCGGCGCGTCGCCACCGGTGGCCCCGGTGAGCACGCGCCCGGTGTCGTCCTGCGGGCTACCTCAGGATCTGCCGCGCCATCACGACGCGCTGGATCTGGTTGGTGCCCTCGTAGATCTGGGTGATCTTGGCGTCGCGCATCATCCGCTCGACCGGGAAGTCGCGGACGTACCCCGCGCCACCGAGCAGCTGCACCGCGTCGGTCGTGACCTCCATGGCGACGTCCGAGGCGTAGCACTTGGCGGCCGCCCCGAAGAACGTGAGGTCCGCGTCCGCGCGCTCCGACTTGGCGGCCGCGGCATACACCATCTGGCGGGCGGCCTCGACCTTCATCGCCATGTCGGCGAGCATGAACTGGACGCCCTGGAACTCGGCGACGTGCTTGCCGAACTGCTTGCGCTCCTTGACGTACGCGACGGCGTGGTCGAGCGCGCCCTGGGCGATGCCGACGGCCTGCGCGCCGATGGTGACGCGGGTGTGGTCGAGGGTCTCGAGCGCGATCTTGAGGCCGGCGCCGACCTCGCCGACGACCCTGTCGCCGGGGATGCGGACGTTGTCGAAGTGCAGCTCGCGGGTGGGGCTGCCCTTGATGCCGAGCTTGCGCTCCTTCTCGCCGAAGGTGAAGCCCTCGTCGGACTTCTCGACGACGAACGCGGTGACGTTGGCGCCGCGGCGGCCCTCGGGGTCGGTGACCGCGAGGACGGTGTAGTAGTCGGAGACGCCGGCGTTGGTGATCCAGGACTTCTGGCCGTTCAGCACCCAGCCGTCGCCGTCCTGCCGCGCGCGCGTCTTCATCGACGCGGTGTCGGAGCCGGCCTCGCGCTCGGACAGCCCGTAGGAGAAGGTCGAGCGCCCCTCGGCCACCGGGGGCAGGTAGCGCTGCTTGACGTCCTCGCTCGCCGCGAGGATGAGCGGCATCGTGCCGAGCTTGTTGACCGCCGGGATCAGGGAGGCCGACGCGTCGACCCGGGCGACCTCCTCGATGACGATGCAGGTCGCGAGCGCGTCGGCACCGACGCCGCCGTACTCCTCGCCGATGTGCGGCGCGAAGAAGTCGCTCGCGACGAGGGCGTCGTGCGCCTCCTGCGGGTAGCGCGCCTCCTCGTCGACCGCCGCGGCGTACGGGGCGATCTTGTCCTGCGCCACGGCGCGCACGGCCTCGCGCAGCGCCTCGTGGTCCTCGGAGATCCGGAAGAGGTCGAAGTTCGGGTTACCGCTCACAGGTGGTCAGGTTACCCGCTGGTATGCCGTGACGGCACCGGTACGCGCTGTGGCACCGGCCACGCCCCTGAGCCGCTTCAGATCTCCTGCCGGAGGTGCCAGAGGTGGCCGTGCTGCTCGCGGTCGAGCAGCTCGGGCATGACGTCGCGCTCGAACATGGCGATGCCCGTCGTGTCGTAGGCGGCCTCGTAGAAGTAGGAGATGAGGTACCGCATGCCGAGGCCCTCGAGCACGCGCAGCCGCTCGACCAGCTGCTCGGCGGTGCCGACCCCCGGCGACCGGCGCAGCTCCTCCATCCGGCGCTCGCGCTGGGCGTCCGGGACGCCGGCGCCCTTCATGTGGTCGTCGAGCCAGGACAGGCGGTCCGCGATCTCCCGCTCGTCGGCACCGATGACGATGTCGAGGTTGGTGGTGCGGGTGATCTCGGAGAAGTCGCGACCCACGTCCTCGCAGCGCTGCCGCAGCACCTCGGACTTGTGCTGGAAGTCCTCGGGGACGCCGGAGCCGAAGTTGGTGTAGTCGGCATACCGCGCGGCGATCCGCAGGGTGACCTTCTCGCCGCCGCCGGCGACCCACATCGGGATGTTGTTGGCCCTCGAGCCGGGCTGGGCGGTGCCCTGCAGGGGCAGCGGGCGGCACAGCGCGCCGTCGGTGGCCCAGTGCTTGCCGGAGAAGGTGGACGTCCCCTCGGTCCACATCTGGCGGAAGATCTGCACGCCCTCCTCGAGGCGCGCGAGCCGCTCGCCCGCACCGGGGAAGCCGTAGCCGTAGGCCTTCCACTCGTGCTCGTACCAGCCTGCGCCGATGCCCATCTCGAGGCGGCCCTCGGACACGACGTCGACGGTGGCCGCGACCTTCGCCAGGTAGGCCGGGTTGCGGTAGCTCATGCACGTGCACATCTGCCCGAGCCGCACCCGGCCGGTGACGCCGGCGAACGCGGCCATGAGGGTCCACGCCTCGTGGGTGGCCTCCTCGCTGGGGACCGGCACGGTGTGGAAGTGGTCGTACACCCAGATCGACGCCCAGTCCTCGTTGGCGTCGGCCCGGCGCGCGAGCCCGGCCATGACGCCCCAGTGCTGGCTCGGGTCGATCCCGACGAGGTCCATCTTCCAGCCCTGCGGGATGAACAGTCCGAACTTCATGGCGCTCCTCGGGTCGCGTGCCTGCGGCGTACGACCCTCACCCTAGGTGCGCTGCGGGGCGGACGCCGCTCATGGGCGCCCTCCCCGCTGCGCCGGGGAGGCGGCCGGGGTGCTGCTTGCCAGGAGGACGAATCGTGTGATGCTGGCAGGGTGACGTTGAAGCACCAGAACGACCCCGATCTCATCCGTGAGCTGCTGGTCGATCCCGGCACCTGGGCCGTCGTCGGACTGTCCGCGAACCGCGACCGGCCGGCGTACGACGTGGCGCGCTGGCTCAAGATGGAGCTCGGCAAGGGCCTCGTCGCGGTCCACCCGTCGGCGCAGGCGGTCCACGACTCCCCCGCCTACGCCTCGTTGGCTGACATCCCGGACGGCACCGACCTGAAGGTGGTCGACTGCTTCGTCAACTCCCAGCACGTCGGTGCCGTCGTCGACGAGGCGATCGAGCACAGGGACCGGTTGCAGATCGACGCGGTGTGGATGCAGCTGGACGTGGTGGACGAGGCGGCAGCGCGCCGCGCCCGCGACGCGGGTCTGGCTGTCGTGATGGACACGTGCCCGCGCATCGAGTGGCGGAACGTGCGGTCCGCCGGCATGGCTCGCTGAGCCCGGCGCCACCAGCGAGACCCCGCCGGCTCGGCGCGGACGCCTGAGCCGTCCGGTGCGTCCCGCCCCAGCGGTCCGGTGCGTCCCGGCTCAGCGGGTGGTGCGCTCCCGCAGCGAGGCGCCCTTGGCGTGGGCGGCGTCGCGCAGCGACGCCTGGAAGGCGGTCATCCGCTCGCGCAGCCCCTCGGCATACGAGCCCTCCCCCGCGGCGAGGACCCGCACGGCGAGCAGGCCCGCGTTGCGCGCCCCGCCGATCGACACCGTCGCGACGGGAACGCCCGCGGGCATCTGGACGATCGACAGCAGCGAGTCCATGCCGTCGAGGTGCTTCAGCGGCACCGGAACCCCGATGACCGGAAGCGGGGTGACGGCGGCGAGCATGCCGGGCAGGTGCGCGGCTCCCCCGGCCCCGGCGACGACCACCCGCAGGCCGCGGCCGGCGGCCTGCTGCCCGTAGGCGATCATCTCGTCGGGCATGCGGTGCGCGGAGACGACGTCCGCCTCGTACGGCACGCCGAACTCCTCGAGCGCGAGCGCCGCCTGCTCCATGACCGGCCAGTCGCTGTCGCTGCCCATGACCAGCCCGACGAGGGGCTGCGTCGACGCGGTGTCGCTCATTCGGTGACCACTCCCGTGAGGTAGTCGGCAGCGTGCTGGGCGCGCTTGCGCAGGTCCGCGAGGTCGGTGCCGCTGACGTTGACGTGACCGATCTTGCGACCGGGCCGGACGGACTTGCCGTACAGGTGCACCTTGAGCCCGGGGTCGCGTGCCATGACGTGCCGGTATGCCGGGTAGAGCTCCGGGTAGTCCCCGCCGAGCACGTTGGCCATCACGGTCCACGGCGCCCGCGGGGCGGGCGAGCCGAGCGGCAGGTCGAGGACCGCGCGCAGGTGCTGCTCGAACTGCCCGGTGACGGCGCCGTCCATCGACCAGTGGCCGGAGTTGTGCGGTCGCATGGCCAGCTCGTTGACGACGTACTCGGGCGCGCCCGTCTCGGGGTCGCGCACCTCGAACATCTCCACGGCGAAGACGCCGGTGACGCCGAGGTCCTCGGCGATGCGCAGCGCGGCCTCGGTCGCCACCGCTGCCAGGTGCGGGTCGAGGTCGGGGGCCGGCGCCAGCACCTCGGTGCAGATGCCGTCGGTCTGGACGGTCTCGACGACCGGCCACGCAGCGGCCTGGTCCGACGGGCTGCGGGCGACCAGGACGGCCAGCTCGCGGACGAAGTCGACCTTCTCCTCGAGCAGCAGGCCGTCGCGCAGCGGTCCGCCGCCTTGCGCGGCGTCGCGGTCGGCCTGCTCCAGCCAGTCCGCGAGCTCCTCGACCGAGCCGACGACCCGCACGCCCTTGCCGTCGTACCCGCCCCGCGGGGTCTTGGCGACGAGCGGCCAGCCGACCTGCGCGGCGAACGTCTCCACGTCCGCGGCGGTCCGGGCCTGCGCCCATGCCGGGCAGGCGACGTCGATCTCGGTGAGCCGGTGGCGCATCGCCAGCTTGTCCTGGGCGAAGACCAGTGCGGCGGGGCTGGGGTGCAGCGCGACGCCACGCTCCTCCAGCGCCGCGAGGACCTCCGGCGGGACGTGCTCGTGGTCGAAGGTGACGACGTCGCACTCGGCCGCGAACGCGAGCACGGCGTCGACGTCGGTGTGCGACCCCACCGGGGCGGAGGGGATCACCTGCGCTGCCGCCGCGTCGGGCGCCTCGGCGAGGACCGACAGGGAGACGGCGAGCTCGGCGGCCGGGCCGGCGCACATGCGGGCCAGCTGGCCGCCACCGATGACACCGACCACGGGGAAGCCGCCGGGGGCACGCTGCGGGGAGGTCACGCCGCGAGGATAGCGACGCACGGGGTCCGCCGTTCCTCCGGCTCCCGGTCGCGTTCGTCCGGTACCGGGTCGTGGTGGCACGCGGGCACAGGCTGCCCCGGTACGCTCCCCCGGTGGCACCCACCTCCGTCCTCGACCGCGCCCGTGGCGCCGTCGGGGTGCTCTACCGCGAGATGATCAAGTTCGGCGTCGTCGGAGCGGTCTCGTTCGTCGTCGACGTCGGCCTCATGAACGTGCTGCGGCACACCGTCATGGAGGACAAGCCGACGGGCGCCAAGGTCGTCTCGGCCTCGGTCGCGACCGCCATCGCGTGGATCGGCAACCGCGCCTGGACGTTCCGGCACCGGCGCAACCGTCCCGCGCACCACGAAGCGGGCCTGTTCTTCCTCACCAACGGCATCGCGCTGCTCATCGGAGCGGGCTGCATCGCCCTGTCGCACTACGGGTTCGGCCTGAAGTCCCTGGCCGCCGACAACGTCGCGAACGTCGTGGGCATCGCCCTCGGCACGCTCTTCCGGTTCTGGGCGTACCGCCAGTTCGTCTTCCGCCGCGAGCCGCTGGTCGACACCTCCCCGCTCTCCGAGCACCACTGACCCCCCGGGCCGGCGAGGCGTCTCCACTCCCGCTCGGCGAGGCCGACGAGCAGCCGCCCCCCTCCCCGGCAACACGGCAGTTGCTGGCATGAAACGGCACTTCTGAAG
>NZ_JBHUYG010000034.1:0-37734 GCF_042668795.1 Pedococcus sp. NPDC057267
CTCCCGGGGCGCCAGACCCTTCACCCCTCTCGGGACGGGGGAACGCACGCGCTCAGGAGGCGGTGAGGCCCAGGGCCCGCGCCTCCTCCCACAGCTCGTCGCGCACGCGCGGGTGGGCCGCGTGCTCGATGAGGGCGCGCGCCTGCGCCTGCTGGTCGCACCCGAAGAGCGGCGCCACCCCGTGCTCGGTCAGCACCGCGCTGGGCTGGAACGACGTCACCGGCTCGTCGAGCAGCGGCACGATCGTCGACACGTCGGCCCGAGGGTGCCAGCCGCGCAGCGCGATCAGGGCCTGGCCTCCGGGCGAGTGGAGTGCGCCCACGATGAAGTCGGTCTGGCCGCCGTAGCCGGAGTGGATCCGCCCGCCGACCCGGGAGGCGTTGACCTGCCCGTAGAGGTCGACCTCGAGCGCTGTGTTGATGCTGACCATGGCCGGGTTGGCCGCGATCCGGGCCGGGTCGTTGGTGCGCTCGGTGCGCAGCATCCTGATCGACCGGTTGTGGTCGACGTGGTCGTGGAGCTCGGGCGAGCCGAAGCAGAAGGAGGCCGTCACCGGGCGGTCGGGGTCGAGCGCCCCGGACTCGTGCAGGGCCAGCAGCCCGTCGGAGAACATCTCGGTCCAGACCCCGAGGCGCCGTCGCGACGTGAGCCCCGAGACGACGCAGTCGGGCACCGCACCGATGCCCATCTGCACCGTGGCGCCGTCCCCCACCCGGGCCGAGACCCGCTCCGCCACGAGCCGGCTGGCGTCGTCGGGCACGGCCCGCACCGGGGTGGGCAGCGGCGCGTCGACCTCGACCGCGAGGTCGACCGCCTCCACGTCCAGCTCGGCGTCGCCGTAGGTGTACGGCATGGACCGGTTCACCACGGCGACGACCAGGCCGCCACGCGCACGGCACGCCTCCACGGCGGCCGGGAGCACGTTCACCTCGGTGCCGAGGCTGAGCCGGCCGTCCTCCGCGGGTGCGCAGTGCACCACCACGACGTCGGGCGGCGTGACCGTCCGCAGCAGGAGTGGTGCCATCGACAGCCGGCACGGCAGGTAGGACAGCGCGGGGTGGTGGCGCATCCCCGGGCCGACGAACGCCGTCTCGGCCACGACCCCCTCGCGCGCCGGCACCCCTGCGCCCGCATTGAGCATCCAGAGCCGGTATGCCGGGAGCGCCCGGTCGAGCGCGTCGACCACCGTCCACGGCGTGGCGGCGTTGCCGCTCACCACGACCCTCGGGACGCCGGGCAGCGCGGCGAGACGGCGCTCGAGCGCCGCGAGGGCGACGGTCCTCACTCGGTCGGCCGGGCGGGGCCGGTCGTGGCGCGGTAGCCGCCCCGGACCGGGAACCTGCGACCGCTGACGGAGTCCGGCTCGATGCGGACGAGCCTCGGCTTCGGCCCCGCGTGCCACGGCAGCAGCGGCAGGGTCAGGACGTCGAGGATGTCGTCGACGTCGTGCACCTCGCGGGCGCGGCCACGGACGACGACGCTCCAGGCCCGGCCCTCGTCGGCGGCATACCCGTCGACCTCGAACGCCACCCACGACCCCGCTGCGCTGGCGAACAGGGTCCCCGACCCCGTGCGGAAGACGAGGCTGCCGTGGTCGACGACGAAGTTGACGGGGAAGATGTCCGGCCGCCCGTCGTGCAGGACGGCCAGCCGCCCGACCGGTTGCTCCCGCAGGAGCGCCCAGCACTCGGGGATCTCGAGGACCTCGAGCGGCACGGCACCGGCGACGGGTTGGTTGGCGTCCATGGCTCCACGGTGCCCTGTCCGCTTCCATCGCTTCAAGGCCCAAAGTCCCTGTCCCCCAGCGACCCCCGACCCGACGCTTGAGTGGCTGGGGCGACCGCCCCCACCGTCCAGCTCCCCACAGGAGGAACCATGTCGACCACCCCCACCACGTCGCACCCCATCGTCGTGGGCGTCGACGAGAGCGCGCAGAGCCGGCTGGCCCTGGACTGGGCGATCGACGAGGCACGCCGTCACGACCTTCCGCTCGAGCTCGTCCACGCGCGCCCGATGCCGTTGCGGGGTCCCGCGGTCGAGACCGCGTTCACCCGGCCCGGGGTCGACGGCGTCCTCGAGGACGCCACCGACCGCGTGCGCCAGCTCGCGCCGCACACCCCTGTGGCGACCTCCGGCGGGCACGGGTCAGCCGCACCGATGCTCGTCGACGCCTCGCGCGACGCCACGATGGTCGTCGTCGGGGCGCGCGGGCGCGGTGCGCTGCGCAGCGCCATGCTGGGCTCCACCTCGCTCGACGTGGCGGCCCACGCGCACAGCCCGGTGGTCGTCGTCCGCGAGCTGTCGCAGACGCTCCCGGACCACCCCGGGGTCGTGGTCGGCATCGACGGCTCGCCCATCAGCGAGGGCGCGCTCGGCGAGGCCTTCCACCAGGCCGACGCCCGCGGGCTGCCGCTCACGGTGGTGCACGCCTGGTTCCTCGACTACGCCGGCACCGGGCTGGCCGTGCTCGCCACGGACGCCCAGATGGCCGAGCTGGCCCAGGAGGAGCGGTCCGTGGCCGACGACGCGGTGGCGCGGTGGTCAGCGCGGTACCCAGGGGTCACGGTGCGCGAGCACGTGCTCAACGCCCACCCGGTGCAGGCCCTCGTCGACCACTCCAAGGGCGCCGAGCTCCTCGTGGTCGGCAGCCGCGGTCGCGGAGGATTCGGTGGGCTGGTCCTGGGCTCGGTGAGCCAGGGTGTCCTGCACCACGCGCACTGCCCGGTGATGGTGGTGCGGTCCCAGCCCGAGACCGTCCCGTCCCGGGCGGCCGTGTCCGCCGCGGGGACCCAGGCGGTGACGTCATGACGACCGACCAGGCCCGCCCGGCCGGCGCCCGTCGCCCCGGCGTCGACGTGCCGACCGACCACACGGGCCTGCGCGTGCTCGACCTCGACGAGTGCCTGGAGCTGGTGGCCTCGACACCGGTGGGGCGGATCGCGTTCGAGCTCGACGGCGAGATCACGGTGCTGCCGGTGGCGCACCTGGTCGACGGCGTCGACGTCTGCTTCCGCACCGCCGGCAGCTCCAAGATCCAGGCCGCTGTCGACCGCGAGCGGGTCGCCTACGAGGCGGACGCGTTCGAGCCGTCGACGCGGACCGGGTGGAGCGTGCTCGTGCAGGGCGTCGCGACCATCGTGGAGGAGGAGGCCGAGGTGCGCCGGCTCGACCAGCGCGCACCGGCCCTGTGGGTGCCCGTCGAGCCCGAGTCGATGACCTGGGTGAGGGTGCGGGCCCAGTCCGTCAGCGGGCGCTCGGTGGGCTGACCGTCGCCGGAGGGCAGACCGTCCCCGGAGGGCAGGCCGTGGTCGAGGCCGTGGGCGCCCGTGAGCGGCGCGTCCCGGGCCCAGCCGGCCGGGGCGTCCCCAGCCGTGCGGGGCGTCAGCCGTGCGTGCCGCCGCCGTCGTGGTTGTTGTGGTTGAGCGCCTGCCCGGCGACGTAGACCGCGGCCTGGGTCCGGCGCTCCATGCCGAGCTTGCCCAGGACCGACGTGACGTAGTTCTTGACGGTCTTCTCCGCGAGGGACAGCCGTTCGCCGATCTGCCGGTTCGTCAGGCCCTCGCCGACGCACTCGAGGATCCGGCGCTCCTGCGGGGTGAGGCTGGCCAACCGGGGGTCGGTGGGCTGCTCGTGGCCCCACTGGGCCCGGAGCCGCTCGACGACCGCGGCGTCGAGCAGCGTCTCGCCGGCCGCGACCCGCCGGATCGAGGTGACCAGGTCGCTGCCGTGGATGTCCTTGAGGACGTAGCCGGCCGCCCCCGCGGCCACGGCGGCGGTCAGCGCCTCCTCGTCGTCGTACGACGTGAGGATCAGGCCGGCGATCGAGGGGTCCACCGAGCGCACGTCGCGGCACACGTCGATGCCGGACCCGTCGGGCAGGCGGGCGTCGAGCACCATGACCGAGGGGCGTAGCGCCGGGATGCGCCGAGCCGCTTCCTGGGCACTCCCCGACTCGCCCACGACGAGGATGTCCTCCTCGACCTCCAGGAGCTCCCGCAGCCCGCGCCGGACCACCTCGTGGTCGTCGAGCAGGTACACGCCGATCTTCACAGCACCACCTCCGGTCGGGCCCAGCCTAGGACGTCAGAGCCGTCCACGTCGTGGTTCACCACCAACCCTGGCGGACCACCGCGACCGGGACACGTGCCGCCCGGACGACGGCGTGGGACACCGAGCCGAGCGCGAGCCCGGCGAAGCCGCCGTGCCCACGGCTGCCGACGACCAGCAGCCCTGCGTCGCGCGCGCTCGCCACGAGGACGTCCACGGCGTGGCCGCGCACTGCGGTGCCGGTCACCTCCAGCCGCGGGTGCCTGTGCTGCACGTGCTCGACCACGGCAGCCAGGTCCTGGCGCGCGATGTCCTGCCGCACGGCGTCCTGCTGCCTGCGGACGGCACTCGCCGTGGTTGCGTTCGGCACCGGGGTGGGCAGCCAGGCGGTGACGACCCGCAGGCGCCGGTCGCGGGCGAGCGCGAGCTGGGCGGCCAGCTCCACCGCCGTGCGCGAGGCACGGGAGCCGTCCACGCCCACGACCACGTCGCCGACGTCGTGCCGATGGCTCAGCTCGGTTCCCTCCGGCACGAGGACGACGGGGCAGCGCGCGTGGAGCGTGACCCCGAACGAGACCGAGCCGAGTGCGGCCACACCGCGCAGTCGCGGGGCGCCGACGACGAGCAGGGCGGCGGACGCGGACCGGGCGACGAGCTCCCCGGCGGGGCCGCCTATGGTCCCGACGACGCGCGGGGGTATGCCGTCCGGCGCGGCCCGGTGCGCCACCTCCGCGCCGCGGCGGGCCAGCTCACGGCCGACGCGGGCCAGCTCTGGGGGTGGGGTGTGGGCGCCGTCGACCGAGCCGGGGTCCACGGAGCACACGACGGTCAGGGCCGAGCGCAGCCGTGCCGCCTCGAGCGCCGCCCAGCGGACGGCTGCGTCCGCGGCGGGTGTCGCGTCGTAGCCCACGACGACCTCACGGCCGACGAGGTCCGGGAGGTCGTCCACGGCGGTGGCCTGGTGTCCTCGAGCGGCCAAGGGGGTGCGATCCATGCGGCTCACGGTGATCGTGGGCACGGCGGGGTCGACAGGGGCGAAGGTCCCCTGCTCGGCCGAACGGGTGACCCCGGCTCAGCCGTCGGCGAGCGGTACCGACCAGACCAGCTCGGTGCCGCCGTCCTCGGGGGCCGCGATCACGAGCTGGCCGCCGCGGGTGGTGGCGCGGCGGGCGAGGTTGTCCAGACCCGAGCGCCGAGTGCCGGGCTGCACGCCCCGACCGTTGTCCCTCACCTGTACGCGCAGCCCGTCCCCGGCCTCCACGAGCACCGACACCACGCTGGCGCCGGCGTGCCGGGCGGCGTTGCTCAGGGCCTCGCGGACGACGGCCAGCAGGTCGGCCGCCAGCTGGTCCGGCACGTCGACCAGGCTCCCCCGCACCGTCAGCGTCGGCGCGAAGCCGAGGGTGACGACGGCGTTCTCGCACAGGGTCGTGATCTCGGCGGCCAGGCTGCGCGAGTCGGGCGACCGGTGCAGCGCGAAGATCGTGTGGCGGATGTCCTTGATGACGGCGTCGACCTCGTCGACGGCGGCCTCGACCCGCTCGCGCGCTGCGGGCTCGGTGAGCTGCCGCCCGACCGACTGCAGGGACAGGCCGGTGGCGAAGAGCCGCTGGATGACGTGGTCGTGCATGTCGCGTGCGATGCGGTCGCGGTCCTCGAGCATCTCCATCCGGCCGCGCTCGTGCTGCGCCTGCGCGGCCGTGAGCCCGACGCCGAGCCGCTGGGCGAAGTCCACCAGGGCGGCCGTGTAGCCGTTGACCGTGGCCACGTCCTGGACCGCCAGCACGCCGAGCGGCTCCGCCCCGGCACCCAGGGACAGCAGCACCAGGCCGGCACCCGCCCCGCGGGCGCCCTGGGACGGCGAGGCGAGCTCGGCGCGCCAGTCGGCGTCCTCGACGACAGTCCCCACCGGCGGGGCGCCGTCGCCGGCGGCGGCGGCGACGACGAGGTCGTTGCCGCGCGGGACGGCGATCGCGCAGCTCGTGGCGTCGGTGAGCTCCAGCACGTACCTGGTCGCCGACGCGAGGACGTCCTCCTGGGCGCGGCCCTGCAGCAGCGCGGAGACGAGGTCGCGGGTCGCCTCCCCCCAGCGGTGCTGCATGACGCTGCGGTTGTAGAGCCGGGCGTTGTCGATGGCGACGCCGGCCGCGGCGGCCAGGGCGGTGAGGATGACCTCGTCGTCCGGCGAGAACTCGCCGCCGGACCGCTTGTCGGTCATGTAGAGGTTGCCGAACACCTCGTTGCGGATGCGGATCGGCGTCCCGAGGAAGGTCGTCATCACCGGGTGGTTCTCGGGGAAGCCGTAGGACTCCGGGTGCTCGCTGATCCGTGGGACGCGCTGCGGGTGCGGGCTGTGGATGAGCAGCCCCAGCAGGCCACGGCCGTGCGGGAGGGGCCCGATCCGCTCACGGTCCTCGTCGCTGATCCCGTGCGTCACGAACTCGACGAGCTCGTCACCCTCGGGGCCCAGGACGCCGAGCGCGCCGTACCGGGCACCGACGAGGTGGCAGGCGGACTCCACGATCCGGCGCAGGACGGTCGCGAGCTCGAGGTCCGAGCTCACCGCCACGACGGCGTCGAGCAGCGCCGAGAGCCGCTCCTGGGCCGCCCGGGCGCTGCCGGCGCGGGCACGCAGCTCGTCGAGCAGGTCGTCCAGCTCCAGGGTCGAGAGCCGGAACATGCTGCCCGGTCCGCTCCCGTCGGTCGTCTCGTCCGCTGCCACGGGCCCCATCGTAGGAGCCGGTGGGTCCGCTCAGGCGTCGCTCCGGACATCCCGGGGCGTCCGGTCGACCACGACCGAGCGCACGCCGGGAGCGGTCGAGGCGATGGCCGAGGCCACCCGGGCCGCGCTCTCGGACTCCAGGCCGGACAGCGTGACCACGCCGCGCCGGACCTCCACGGTGCACCCCTCCCCCGCGACGCCGGCGATGTCGTGCACCACCTGGGACCAGATCTGGGCGTCCGCCCGGCCGAGGACGCGGATCACGTCGCTGCGGCTGACGATCCCGCACAGGGCCCCGTGCTCGTCGACGACCGGCATGCTCTTCCAGCCGGTGTCCGCCATGACGGCAGCCACCTCGGACACGTCCGCCCCGCGGTGGACCGTCACCGGGTCCGGCGTCATGACCGCGTCGACGTACCGCGGCCACGCCGCGTCCTCCGGCGGTGTCGGGGCGAGCGGGCGCAGGTGCGCCCTGGTGTCCGCCGCCAGGTGCAGCCGCAGGACGTCCGCCTCGCTGAGGATCCCCACGACCAGGCCGCTCCGGTCGACGACCGGCAGCGCGGAGACGCCCCGGTCGGCCAGCAGCCGCACCGCGGCATCCAGCGGGCACTCGGTGTCGACGGCGACGACGTTCGTGGTCATGAGCTCACTGACGAGCACGGCTCCTCCTCGCGCGGCGCCGGGCGGGCGTCCGGCTGCACCCCGATGCTCGCCGGGAGCCCGCCGGCAGGACAGGGCCCAAGGTCCCTGCAGCCGTTGCGCGCGACCGGGCAGCGCATAGATTTGAGGCGCACGCGCGGGACGACCCGCGCCGTTCCCCAGCGAAGGAGCAGAGAGCATGGCCACCACCCGCACCGCCGCCGCCCACTGGGAGGGGTCCCTCATGGAGGGCTCCGGCGAGGTCACCCTCACGTCCTCCAACATCGGGACGTATGCCGTGTCGTGGCCGTCGCGCGCGGAGAAGGCGAACGGGAAGACCAGCCCCGAGGAGCTCATCGCCGCCGCACACTCGACCTGCTACTCGATGGCGCTGTCACACGCCCTGGCCCAGGCCGGCACCCCGCCCACGACCATCGACACGACGGCCGAGGTGACGTTCCAGCCCGGCACCGGGATCACGGGCATCGCCCTGTCCGTCGTGGGCGCCGTCCCGGGCATCACTGCCGAGGAGTTCGAGAAGGCCGCGCAGGACGCCAAGGAGAACTGCCCGGTCAGCGCCGCCCTCAAGGCCGTGCCGATCACGCTGGAGACGTCCTTCTCCGGCTGACCTCAGCCGTCCCGGCCGGTCCCGGACCGGCAGCCCGAGGGGCCGCCCGACACCACGTCGGCGGCCCCTCGCGCGCACTCCGGCGCAGGGCACTGCCCGGGCGCTCCGTACGATGCGCCCATGCGCCGCGTGGTCCGTCTCGCCCCGGCGGCGCTGCTGGCGGTGGTCCTCTCGCTCGCGGCCTGCAGCACCGGCTCCCCCGAGCCGTCCGGCGGTTCCGGCACCTCCTCCGGCAGCACGGCATACCCACGGCTGTCCCCGCGCTGCCCTGCACCGGCGGCGCACCCACCGGCGGTGACCGTCGCGCAGCTGAACCGCGTCGTCGCGGGACTGGACCTGCCGTTGTGGCAGGCCGGTGACATCGGCGCCAGCGCGCGGCTGCCCGACGGACGGCTGGTGTGGGTCTTCGGCGACACGGTGCGGGCACCGGACGTGCAGCCGCGCATCGTCGCCAACTCGATGCTCGTCACGTCCGGGCTGTGCACCTCCCAGGTCGAGGTCGCGGACCGGGGCGCGGTCATCCCGGACCGGTCCGACGGGGTCGTGCACTGGCCGATGTCGGTCGCCGTCGTGCCCCGGGGCGGGGAGTCGTCGCTGGTCGTCATCTCCGCGCGGATCCGCCGCGGCGTCGGCGGGCTGGACTTCACCTACCTCGGCAGCACGGCCACCGTGTTCCGCCTGCCCGCCGGCGGCGCGCCCACCGTGGCCTACCAGCTCGACATCACGCCCGACTCACCCGAGCCCACGCAGGTGAACTGGGGCTCGGCGATGACGCTCCACGACGGCTGGATCTACGTCTACGGCACCCGGCTGCCCAGCAGGACGGCCTTCGGCCGGGCGCTCTACGTCGCCCGCGCCCCGGCCGACGACGCCCGCGACCGCAGCACCTGGCGGTTCTGGGACGGGGGTGCCTGGGTCGCCGACGCGGCCCGGGCGGCCGTGGTCCTGCCCGCAGAGGGCGGGGTGTCGCAGACGCTGTCGGTCGACGTCCTCGACTCGCACTTCGTCGTGGTGAGCAAGCGCGACGGAGACCTCGGGAGCACGGTCTACGCCTGGCACGCCCTCGGCCCGACCGGTCCGTGGACGGCGATCCGGGGCGTGCACGCGGCCTTCCAGGACCCGGACGGCAACCTGCGGTACGCACCCCTGGCCCACCCCGGCATCCGGCTCGCCGACGGCCGGCTGCTCATCTCCATCTCGCGCAACACGACCGACTTCGCCCGCCTGCTCGCCCAGCCCCGGCTCGGTCGTCCCGTCTTCGCCGAGATCGACCGCCCCTGAGCTCCGACCACCCGCGAGCCGGTCCGCCACCCCCTGACCTCTCGGGCGGACCTTCCTCAGCCGAACGGCTCGGACCCCCGCGCGCCGGTCGGCACACCGGCGGCCCACCGGCATACTCGGTCTGCGCACTTCCCCCCAGTCGCAGGAGGATCGGCACGTGGCCGTCGGCACCGCTGGCGTCGAAGGGTGGTACCGCGGACTGCCCCCACGGGCGAGGTACGCGCTCACCGCCGGCGGCGCGCTGGTCCTCGTCCTCGTCCTGATGACCACGTCCGTGGCGCTCGCCCCGGCCGGCTCCCGGGTCGCCGCCTGGTGGCCCGCCGCGGGGCTGTCCGTCGCACTCGTGCTGTGGGCCCGGTCGTGGTGGCGCTGGGTCGTGGTCGCGCTCCTGACGCTCGTCTCGCTGGCGGCCAACGTCCTCGGTGGCCGACCGCTGCCGGTGGCGTCCGGGTTCGCGCTCGCCAACTCCGCCGAGGCGGTCACCGTCGCCCTGCTCCTGCTGCGCTCCGGCGACCCGCGGCGGGCCCTGGCGTCGATGGTCGGCCTGTTCCACCTCGTGCGTGCCGTGGCCGCGGGGGCCCTGGTCATCGGCGTCGGCGCCGGGCTGGCCGTGGCCCTCACCGAGACCGGCGACCCCCTCGCGGCCGGCCGTGCCGCCGCCGCGTCGCACGGGGCAGCCGTGCTCATCGTGCTGCCGTGGTTCCTCGGGGTCGCCGAGGGCGCGCGCCGCTCGAGGCTGGAGCGGGTCGCCCAGTGGTCCGCGGTGCTGCTGGTGCCGGCGCTGGTCTTCGCCCCCTTCCAGAGCCTGCCCCTGGCGTTCGTGCCGTTCGTGCCGCTCATGTGGGGCGCCGTGCGGATGGACCAGCGGACGGTGTTCGTCCAGCTGCTCGCGACCGGCCTGCTGGCGACGCTGCTGACCGCGTCCGGTGGGGGTGCCTTCGGGCACCTGGGGCAGTCGGGCTCGCCCGAGGTCGTGACCGCACTGGTGCAGGCGTTCCTCGTGTGCAGCGCGCTGCTGGTGCTGCCGCTGTCGGTGGCCGTCGTGCAGCGGCAGGAGACCCTGACGGCGCTGACCAGGAGCGAGGCGCTGTACCGGCACGCGTTCAACAGCGCGCTGCTCGGCATGCTGCTGCTGCGCCGGCACGGCGAGGTCCTGGTCGTCGAGGAGGTCAACGGGGTGGCCCTGCGGCTGCTCACCGGCGGCGACGGCCGCGGTGAGGACGACGTCGTCGGCTCGCGCTGGGGGGACTTCTTCCTCGGCGGTGGGGTGCCCGCCGACGCCTGCCGCGACGAGGCCGGCGACGCCCGGTCGTGGCACGGCGAGGCCCGGGTGGCGGCCGGGCCGCGACCGTGGG
The DNA here is from genome assembly GCF_042668795.1 of Pedococcus sp. NPDC057267. Lineage (NCBI taxonomy): Bacteria > Bacillati > Actinomycetota > Actinomycetes > Micrococcales > Intrasporangiaceae > Pedococcus > Pedococcus sp. NPDC057267. Next base: position 10,673 of record NZ_JBHUYG010000034.1, read on the forward strand.
TGCAGGTCAGCCTCTCGCCGCTGGTGGAGAACTCCGAGGACCTGTTCACCGCCCAGCTCGTCGACGTCACCGGACGCAGGGAGGCCGAGGACCACCTGCGCGCCGCCCTCGACGCCGAGCGCGTGGCCAACGAGCAGCTCACCGAGCTCGACCGCGCCAAGAGCGACTTCGTCACCAACATCAGCCACGAGCTGCGCACCCCCATCACCAGCGTGATCGGGTATGCCGAGATGCTCGCCTCGGGCGAGGCCGGGGACCTCGACCGCATGCAGCTGTCGATGGTGGAGAAGGTGCAGCGCAACGCCACCCGCCTCCTCGCCCTCATCGAGGACGTGCTCGCCGTGTCCCGGGTGGACGCCGGCAGCTTCACCCTGACCCTCGAGGAGGTCAACCTGCGGGCCGTGGTGTGGCAGGCCTGCGAGGTGCTCGACACCCAGGCCCGCGACGCGGGTGTCACGGTCCGGGTGGCACTCCCCCAGGGTGCGGTCCAGGTCGTGGGCGACAAGGCCCAGCTCGAGCGCGCCCTCATCAACCTCGTGTCGAACGCCGTGAAGTTCACGCCGGCCGGCGGCGAGGTGACCGTGCGGGTCCGGCGCGCGTCCGACAGCGTGACCATCGCCGTGGAGGACACCGGCATGGGAGTGCCCGAGGACGAGGCCCACCGGCTGTTCGAGCGGTTCTTCCGGTCCAGCACGGCCCAGGTCAACGCCGTCCAGGGCACCGGCATCGGCCTGACGCTCGTCGCCTCCATCGCGCACGCCCACCACGGGGAGGTCGGCTACGAGCCGCGCCCGGGCGGCGGCTCGGTCTTCTCCATCACGCTGCCCCACGGGACCCTGCCGCAGCAGCGGGAGGCGGAGCCGGCGGTCACAGCCGGCTGGTGACGCACGTCGTCCCGTGAGGGACGCGCCCGGAAACCCGGGGCGCCCGCTCGGCACGTCGGCATACGGTGGCGCCATGGACGCTGCCGACCGCCACGACGTCATCCGGGTGCACGGCGCCCGGGAGAACAACCTCAAGGACGTCGACGTCGAGCTGCCGAAGCGGCGGCTGACCGTCTTCACCGGGGTGTCCGGCTCGGGCAAGAGCTCGCTCGTCTTCGGCACGATCGCCGCGGAGTCGCAGCGCCTCATCAACGAGACCTACAGCGCGTTCGTCCAGGGGTTCATGCCGACGCTGTCGCGTCCCGACGTCGACCGGCTCGAAGGGCTCACGACGGCGATCATCGTCGACCAGGAGCGGATGGGCGCCAACCCGCGGTCGACCGTCGGCACGGCGACCGACGCCAACGCCATGCTGCGGATCCTGTTCTCGCGCATCGGGAAGCCGCACATCGGTCCGCCGACCGCGTTCGCCTTCAACGTGCCGACCCGCACGGCCAGCGGGGTGCTGCGCACGGACCGCGGCCAGGGGGAGACGTCGGTCGTGCGCGATGTCGTCTACCAGGGCGGCATGTGCGCCCGGTGCGAGGGCATGGGGTCGGTCAGCGACTTCGACCTGACCGCCATCTACGACCCCGAGCGGTCGCTCGCCGACGGGGCGCTCCTCGTCCCGGGGTACAGCATGGACGGCTGGTACGGACGGATCTTCGCGGGCGCCGGGCTGCCCATGGACAAGCCGATCGGGAAGTACACCGACAAGCAGCTGCACAAGCTGCTGTACGGCCAGCCGGAGAAGATCCGGGTCGAGGGCGTCAACCTCACCTACGAGGGAGTCCTGACCAAGGTCCAGAAGTCGATGCTCTCGAAGGACGTCGAGGCCATGCAGCCCCACGTCCGCAGGTTCGTCGAGCGCGCCGTCACCTTCACGACCTGCCCCGACTGCGACGGCACCCGCCTGTCCGCCGAGGCCAGGTCCGCGAAGATCAGGGGCCGGAACATCGCCGAGCTGTGCTCGATGCAGATCACCGACCTCGCCGACTGGCTGCGAGACCTGCACGAGCCGACGGTCGCGCCGCTGCTGGCCGGTCTGCAAGACCTGCTCGACGCCTTCGCCGAGATCGGCCTCGGCTACCTCTCGCTCGACCGGCCGGCCGGGACGTTGTCGGGCGGCGAGGCCCAGCGCACCAAGATGATCCGGCACCTCGGGTCGTCGCTGACGGACGTGACGTACGTCTTCGACGAGCCGACGATCGGCCTGCACCCGCACGACATCGAGCGGATGAACACCCTGCTCGTCCAGCTGCGCGACAAGGGCAACACCGTGCTGGTCGTCGAGCACAAGCCGGAGACGATCGCGGTCGCCGACCACGTCGTCGACCTCGGCCCCGGTGCCGGGACCGCGGGGGGCAGCGTGTGCTTCGAGGGCACCGTCGAGGGCCTGCGGACCTCGGACACCGTCACCGGCCGCCACCTCGACGACCGCGCCACCCTCAAGGAGTCGGTGCGGCCCGCGAGGGGCGCGCTGGAGGTCCGGGACGCCTCGACCCACAACCTGCGCGACGTCTCGGTCGACATCCCGCTCGGGGTGCTCTGCGTGCTGACCGGTGTCGCCGGGTCGGGCAAGAGCTCCCTGGTCCAGGGCTCGGTCGCCGGACGGGACGGGGTCGTCGTGGTCGACCAGGGCGCGATCAAGGGGTCGCGGCGCAGCAACCCCGCGACCTACACCGGCCTGCTCGAGCCGGTGCGCAAGGCGTTCGCCAAGGCCAACGGCGTCAAGCCCGCGCTGTTCAGCTCCAACTCCGAGGGCGCCTGCCCGGCCTGCAACGGCGCCGGCGTCATCTTCACCGACCTCGGGGTCATGGCGACGGTCGAGTCGGTCTGCGAGGAGTGCGAGGGCCGCCGCTTCCAGGCCGCGGTGCTGGAGTACACCCTCGGCGGGAGGAACATCGCGGAGGTGCTGGCGATGCCGGTGACCGAGGCGGAGCAGTTCTTCGCCGACGGGCCGGCACGCACTCCCGCTGCCCACGCCGTCCTCGACCGGCTCCGGGACGTCGGGCTGGGGTACCTCACCCTCGGCCAGCCCCTCACCACCCTGTCCGGTGGTGAGCGGCAGCGACTGAAGCTGGCGACCCAGATGGGTGACAAGGGCGACGTCTACGTCCTGGACGAGCCCACGACCGGGCTGCACCTCGCCGACGTCGAGCAGCTGCTCGGCCTGCTCGACCGGCTGGTCGACTCGGGCCGGTCGGTGCTCGTCATCGAGCACCACCAGGCCGTGATGGCGCACGCCGACTGGATCATCGACCTCGGACCGGGGGCCGGCCACGACGGCGGCCGCGTCGTGTTCGAGGGGACGCCCGCCGACCTCGTCGCCTCCCGGGAGACGCTCACCGGCAAGCACCTCGCGGCATACGTCGGCGCCTGAGCGACCCCGCGCCCGGCGGGACCTCCGGCCCTGTCCGGCGTCGGTGCCGCGCGCCCACGCTGGAGCCTCCGACGAGGAAGGACATCCGGACATGAACAGCTACGGCTTGGGCGGCAGGGTCGCCGTCGTCACCGGTGGGGCCTCGGGCATCGGTCGCGCCTGCGCCCACGTGTTGGCCCGCTCGGGCGCCGACGTCTCGATCTGGGACCGCGACCGGGCAGCCATCGACCTCGTGCTCAAGGAGCTCGAGGCGTACGACTACCGCAGCCACGGTGCGGTCGTCGACGTCAGCGACGCCGCAGCGGTCGACGCGGCCATGGACGAGGTGCGCGAGGCGCTCGGGCACGTCGACATCGCCGTGTGCAACGCCGGCATCGGCGGTGCGGCCGCCACGAGCGGCGACTACACCGACGAGCAGTGGCACGAGGTCATCCGGGTCAACCTGGACGGCGTGTTCTACACCCAGCGAGCGGCGATCCGGGCGATGAAGGCGTCGGGCCGCGGCGGCTCCATCATCAACATGGCCTCGATCCTCGGCGCCGTCGGCTTCCCGACAGCCAGTGCCTACACGGCCGCCAAGCACGGCGTCGTGGGCCTGACCCAGGTCGCCGCGTGGGAGCACGCTGCCGACCACATCCGGGTCAACGCCGTCGGTCCCGGGTTCATCCGCACGCCGCTGGTCGAGGCGCACCTCGACGCGGCGGCGCTGGAGGCGCTGGCCGCCCAGCACGCGCTGCAACGCGTCGGCGAGCCCGAGGAGGTCGCCGAGCTCGTGGCCTGGCTCGCCAGCGACGGCGCGTCCTTCGCCACGGGCACGTACTACCCGATCGACGGCGGGTTCCTCGCCCGCTGAGGGACGTCGGCGCCACCGGGCGGCACCGCGGACGCGGCGTCGCCCGGTGCCCCGTGCCACGCGGGTCGAGCGCCCCGCCGGGCGTCGCCGAGCCGGGGGCCGGGGGCCGCCCTCCTGTATGCCGCGGCGCGGCCGTGCGTGCGGAACCGCCTGCGTGCCAGGGACCTTCGCCCCTCCCGGGCGCCCGCCCGGCGCCGGAGGCTGAGCCAGGAAGGGAGTTCTGATGACCACGCACGTCACCCCACAGCTCGCCCCCGTCGTCGTCGGCGTCGACGCCGACGACCCCGTCCAGGCCGTCCTCGACACTGCTGCCGACCTCGCCACCGAGACGGGCCACCCGCTCCACGTCGTGAACGCGACCGGGGTGGGCATCGTCCCCTGGACCCCGGAGATGGTCGGGCGCCAGGAGGCCCGGACCGAGGCCGTCCGCGCGAGCCTCGAGGCGCGCAGCCGCGTCCCGGTCACCGCCGAGACGATGTACACGAGCCCGGCGAAGGCCCTGGTCGACGCGAGCCACGGCGCCGCGCTGGTCGTGGTCGGCGCCGGCCGCCTCGGTGCGGTGCCGGCGGCCGTGCTGGGCGCCACCACCTCGCAGGTCGCCGCGCACGCCGAGTCCCCCGTCCTCGTCGTGCCCCACGACGGCATGCTGCGCCACGACGGGCCCGTGGTGGTCGGCGTGGACGTCGACCCGCACAGCGAGCCCGCTCTCGAGTACGCCTTCGCCGAGGCGGCCCGGCGCTCCGTGCCGCTGGTGGCGGTCCACTCCTGGTGGTGGGAGTCGCCGGACGCGTTCATGTCCGGGCACGAGTGGGAGGACGACTTCGGCGCCGTGGCCGACACCCAGCACCGGCAGCTCGCCGAGATGCTCGCCGGGTGGCAGGAGAAGTACCCCGACGTCCAGTTGCGCACCGAGGTGGTGCGCGGCCAGGCCGTCTCCACCCTGTGCGACGAGGCGCAGGGTGCCCAGCTGCTCGTCGTCGGCAGCCGTGGCCGTGGCGGGTTCCGCGGCCTGCTGCTCGGGTCGGTGAGCACGCGGCTGCTGCACCAGAGCCCGTGCCCCGTCGCCGTGGTGCCCTCGTTCCCACGTCCCGCCCGTGACCTGAGGGGGCGGTCATGACCTCCACGGCCCAGCACCCGTCCGCAGCCGCTGCGGACCCGGCCACCGACCCCGAGGTCGTCGTCGCCCTCACCAACGACGAGTCGGCGCGCCGCGTCGCCGAGGCGGGCGTACGCCTCGCGCACGAGCTCGGCGCGTCCGTCCGCTTCGTGCACGTGCTGCCCGAGAGGCTCGACGTCCAGGAACGCTCCGACGCCGACCAGCCCACGTTCGCCGCTGCCATGGCAGCGCTGCGCCGCGCGGGTCCGCACGCGCGCGCGACCTTCGAGTCCACGACCGGTGACCCCGTCGAGCTGCTGGTCGCCCGCTGCGCGCAGGCCCGGATGCTCGTGATCGGCCCGGACGTCGAGGGTGGGGTCGTCGGTGCGCTCTGCCGCGAGCACGTCACCTGCCCGGTCCAGGAGGTGACCCCGTGAATGCCGCCCTGGCACCGGTCGTCGTCGGCCTGGACCTCTCCGCGACCAGCGAGCTGGCGGTCGACTGGGGTGCCACCGAGGCGGCGTTGCGCGGTTGCAGCCTCGAGCTGGTCCACGTGGCACCACCCACCGCGCTGCCGGCTGTCGTGGTCTCCGACACCGACACCCCGCACGTCTACGGGGACACCCCACCGCTGACCCTGCCGCACGCGCGTTGTGAGGCGGTCGGCGCGAGGGTCCGCGATGCCCACCCGTCACTGGACGTCGTGGTGCGGGTCGTCCCCGGGGCCGACGCCGCCCAGACCCTGGTCGAGGAGTCGCGCCACGCCGCGGTCCTCGCCCTCGGGGCGCGGGGGCTCGGAGCGCTGCGCGGCATGGTGCTGGGCTCGGTCTCCAAGGCCGTGACCGAGCACGCCCACACCCCGGTCGTCGTCGTCCGCCATGCAGCCTCCACCACGGTCCCGCACCAGCGGGTCGTCGTCGGCGTCGACGGCAGCGAGGTCTCCGCGCCGGCGCTGCGGTTCGCCTTCGAGGAGGCCGGCCGGCGGGGCGTGGGCGTCACGGCCGTCCACACCTGGCAGCCCGACGTCAGGACTCCTTCCACCGAGTGGTGGCCGGCAGACCCCATCCGGGGCGAGGCGGACGAGCGGGCGGTGGCATCGGAGGCCCTCGCCGGGTTCCGGGAGGAGTTCCCCGATGTCGACGTCCGCGTGCACGTCGCGGAACAGGACGCCGTGGCCGAGCTGGTGAAGCTGAGCTCCGGCGCGGGCCTGCTCGTGGTCGGATCCCGCGGACGCGGAGCAGTCGCCAGTGCGGTCCTCGGCTCGGTGTCGGCGACCGTCCTGCGCAAGGCCCACTGCCCCGTCGCCGTCGTCCACCCCGGCAGCGGCCGGCCCGAGGCGCACGGGTCACCGAGGGCCCCCGCGAGCACCGGTCTCAGCTGACCGGCTCTCAGCTGACCGGCTCTCAGCTGACCGGCTCTCAGCTGACCGGCTCTCAGCTGACCGGGCCTCGGCTGACCGGCGATCGCCCTCGACCGCTGGCGCGGCCGTGCGGCCGTGGGTCATCAGGCCGCCGCGCGGCCGTGGGTCACCGGGCGACGTCCTCGAGTCCGACGGGGGCTTCGCCCGCCACGGCAGGGGCTTCACCTGCCACGTCGTCACTGCCGCCGAAGACCTCCGAGACCGAGCGGAGCTGGTAGGGGACGGAGGTGACCATCACCCCGGGCTGGTAGAGGAGCCGGCCCTTGAGTCGCAGGGCACTCTGGTTGTGGAGCAGGTGCTCCCACCAGTGACCCACCACGTACTCGGGGATGAAGACCGTCACGACGTCCCGGGGGCTGTCGCTGCGGATGTGGCTGATGTACTCGAGGACGGGGCGGGTCACCTCTCGGAAGGGGGACGCGACGATCGTCAGGGGGACGTCCAGGCCGCGCCGCTCCCAGTCGGCCCTGAGCTGGCGCTCCTCCTCCGCGTCGACGGCGACGGTCAGGGCGATGAGGCGGGAGGGCCGGGTTGCCTTCGCGTACGCAAGCGCCCGCAGGGTCGGCGCGTGGAGCTTGGAGACGAGGACGATCGCGTGGTTGCGGCTGGGGAGGACCACCCCGCCGGGTGTGGGTTGCAGCTCCAGCTCGACGGCGTCGTAGTGGCGGCGGATGGCGCGCATCAACAGGAAGATCACCACCATCGCCGCGATCGCCAGGTAGGCACCGCCGAGGAACTTGTACCGGACGACGACCACGAGCACGAGGGCGGTCACGACCGCCCCGGTCCCGTTGATCAGCCTGGAGCGGTGGATGGTCCGACGTCGCGAGGGGTCACCGGTGCGGCCGAGCTCGGTGCGCCAGTGCCTCACCATGCCGAACTGGGACAGCGTGAACGAGGTGAACACGCCCACGATGTACAGCTGGATGAGCTTGTCGATGTTGGCATCGAAGCCGATGATCAGGGCGGCGGAGATGGCAGCCAGCAGGATGATGCCGTTGCTGAAGGTGAGGCGGTCTCCCCGGTTGTGCAGCTGGTGGGGCAGGTAGCGGTCCCGCGCCAGGATCGAGGCCAACGTGGGGAAGCCGTTGAACGCGGTGTTGGCCGCCAGCACCAGGATCCCGGCGGTGGCCGCCTGGAAGGCGTAGAACAGGATGCCGCGCCCCCACACCGACTCGGCGATCTGGCTGATCACCGAGGGGTTTCCGTCGTGGTAGGCGCGGGCGTGCGTCGCGAGGGCCAGCGCCGTGATCCCGGAGAACATCGTGATGGCGAGGGCGCCCATGATCGCCAGCGTGGCGGCGGCATTCCTGCTCTTGGGCTTCTTGAACGCCGGGACCCCGTTGCTGATCGCCTCGACCCCCGTCAGGGCCGTGCACCCTGACGCGAACGCGCGCAGGCACAGCAGCACCGTGAAGATCCCGCCGACCTGGGCGGTGTGCTGCAGGGGCAGGTGGGCGCTGGAGGCTTCGGGTACACCGCCGTTCAGTGCCCGGTAGGCGCCGGTGACGAGCATCAGCATGGTCAAGCCGATGAAGGCGTAGGTCGGGAACGCGAAGGCGCTGCCGGACTCCTTCACCCCGCGGAGGTTGACCAGGGTGAGCAACCCCACGAAGCCGACCGAGAGCGCCACCGCATGGGGTGCAAGCACGGGCAGCGCCGAGATGATGGCGACCACGCCGGAGACGACGGACACGGCGACGGTCATCACGTAGTCGACGAGCAGGGCCGCCGCAGCGGTCAGGGAGGCGTTCTGGCCGATGTTGTCCTTGCTGACCACGTAGGCACCGCCGCCGTTGGGGTAGGCGTAGCAGGTCTGGCGGTAGGAGGCCACGACGACCGCCAGGAGCAGCGCCACCGCCACCGAGATCGGCGCGGCCAGCCCCAGGAACGCCGCGCTACCGGCCGTGCCCAGGACGAGGACGATCTGTTCGGTGGCGTACGCCACCGAGGAGATGGGGTCCGAGCAGAAGACCGGCAGGGCGAGCTTCTTGGGCAGCAGGGTCTCCCCGAGGCGATGGCTCGCCATGGCGCGGCCGATCAGCACCCTCTTCAGCGACTCGGTGGTTCCAGACACGACGTCCTCGCATGTGTTGCAGGTGGGTCCACGGGTGTTCTGACGACGGTCGGACACCAGGGCCTGCCCGCGAACGCGCGCCTGGGCCGCCCGTCCGTCCCCCGGGAACGCCGTCGACCCCGCAGTCCTCGTGGCTCACGCCCCTAGCGTGCACGCCGCAACGACCGGGGGCCGCGCTCCTGACGCATCCTTAACGCGTCCACGGCGCCGACAGTGCGCGCGGCAGCCCCCACGGCGGGCGAAGGCGCGACGTGGTCAGCCTGCGGAGGCGTGCGAGCGGGCCGGGACCGCCAGGACGGTGGGCGGCACGACCAGGACGTCGCACGGCGGGTCGTCGAGGACACTGCGGGCGACCGAGCCGCGGACCAGCCCCGCCAGCGTCCCGCCGCCGCGGGTCCCGACCACGAGCAGGTCGGTCTCCCGGGGCTCGCCGTGGAGCAGGTCCTCCGGCGGCTCGCGGACGACCTCGACCTCGGCGGCCACGTCGGCACACGTCGCGTCGGCCCGGATGGCCTCCCACACGGCGTGCTGGACGTCGGCCACGTCACCGCGTCCCGGGACGCTCGTCAGCACCCGCAGGACGACCCCGCGGACGACGGCCTCCTCGGCGGCGAGGGTGAGCAGGTGGGCGGGGTCGATCGAGGGTCGGAAGCCGACGAGCACCTTGGGCACGGCGCCGGCGCCGGACGACGCACGCAGCTTGCGGGTGCCACGGCTGGTCGCGGCGACGAGCACGGGCCGCGGGATCTGCCGCATGAGCGCCTCGCTGACCGACCCGAGCGAGAACGCCGACTGGCCCCCCGCGCCGTGCCCACCGACGACCAGGCGCGATGCGCGAGCGGCGACCGACGTGAGGACCGGGTCCTCGAGGTCGGTCAGGACGACGGCCTCGACGTGCACGGTCGCGTCGGTCTCGTGCGCGAGCTCGACGGCCCGGGTCGCCGTGGCCACTCCCCTGCCCCGCGCCGCGTCCTGCGCGGACCGGTGTCCGGTGAGGCTCGTGTCCGCGGGCCGCGACACGGCCAGCACGACGAGCGACTCCCCGTGGAGGGCAGCGAGCCGGGTCGCCGCGCGGACGGCGGCGTGGGACTCCCAGGAGCCGTCGCTGCCGACGACCACCGCTGGCTGCTGCATGCCTGTCATGTCCACCCGCCGTCGCTCGTGGGATTCGCTTCGGTCCCACCGTGGCGGAGCCGGGGTGGTGCTCGTCAGGGCCCAAGGTCCCTGTCGGGGCCCTCCGACCGCCGGGACGCTGGCCGCATGACCACACCCCTGCTCGTCCCCTTCAGCCACGGCGAACGCGGCATGGCCGACCTCCTCGGAGGCAAGGGCGCCAACCTCGCCGAGATGACGCGGCTGGGCCTGCCGGTCCCGCCCGGCTTCACGATCACGACCGAGGCCTGCCGGGAGTACCTGCGCACCGGGCACCGGCCCGAGGAGCTCGACGGGCTGGTCCGCCAGGCGGTCGTGGCGCTCGAGCGCTCGACCGGCCGCACGTTCGGCGAGGGTGACCAGCCCCTGCTGGTGTCCGTCCGTTCCGGGGCCCGCTTCTCGATGCCCGGGATGATGGAGACGGTCCTCGACGTCGGGCTCAACGACGCGCTGGCCGAGCGGCTCGCCCAGCGCCAGGACCCGCGGTTCGTGTGGGACTGCTACCGGCGGCTCGTCGAGATGTACGGCCGGACCGTGCTCGGGGCACCTGCGTCGGTCTTCGACGCCATGCGGTCGGAGGTGCTGGCCGCCCACGGCGTCACCTCGCCGGCCGAGCTCGACGCCACCGGCCTGCGGGCCCTCGTCCGCCGGTACCGCCGGGCGCTCGTGGCGGAGACGGGCGAGGACCTGCCCCAGGACCCGTGGGCCCAGCTCACCGGCTCGATCGACGCAGTCTTCAGCTCGTGGAACAGCCCGAGGGCCCGCCTCTACCGAAGCCACGAAGGAATCCCGGACGACCTCGGCACGGCGGTCACGGTGATGCAGATGGTCTACGGCAACACCGGCCCCCACTCCGGGTCGGGCGTCTGCTTCAGCCGCAACCCGGCCACCGGGGACGCCGCCCCGTACGGCGACTACCTGACCGACGCCCAGGGCGAGGACGTCGTCAACGGCAGCCGCGCGACCGTGCCGCTCGCCCGGCTCGCCGACCTCGAGCCGACGGCCCACCGCGAGCTGATGTCGCACCTGTCCACGCTGGAGAAGCACTACCGCGACCTGTGCGACGTCGAGTTCACGGTCGAGGACAGCCGGCTCTGGATGCTGCAGACCCGCGTCGGCAAGCGCAGCCCGGCGGCGGCGTTCGTGCTGGCCGCCGACATGGCCGAGGAGGGCCTGATCACCGAGGACGAGGCGCTGGTGCGGGTCGACGGGCACCAGCTCGAGTCGCTGCTCCACGCCCGGTTCGACGTCCCGGAGGGGACCTCGCCGCTCGTGACCGGCCTGCCCGCCAGCCCGGGTGCCGGTGCGGGGGCCGCGGTGTTCGACTCCGCCACGGCCGTGGAACGGCGCGCCGCCGGCGAGGACGTCGTCCTGTTCCGCACCGAGACCAGCGCCGAGGACCTGCCCGGCATACTCGCCTCCATCGCCGTGGTGACCGCCCGCGGCGGCCTGGCCTCGCACGCCGCGGTGGTCGCCCGCGGGTTCGGCCGCACGTGCGTCACCGGTGTCTCCGACCTCGTCGTCGACGAGGACGCCCGCGAGGCGCGCACCACCACCGGGCACGTCGTGCGTGAGGGGGACCTCGTCTCTGTCGACGGCACGGCCGGGTGCGTGTATGCCGGTGCGCTGACCGTGCGGCCGAGCCCGGTCGCCGGCGGCCTCGCGGAGGGCGACGGCGCCGCGGGGACGGGTGCTCCGGCGACGACGGCGATGGCCGCCGGGACGACGCACGACGGCGTGGTGCTGCGCGCGGTGCGCCGACTGCTCGCCCACGCCGACCGCAGGGCCGCCGTGAGGGTCCGCGTCAACGCCGAGACCGCCCCCGAGGCGGCCCAGGCCCGCGCGGCCGGGGCGACGGGGATCGGGCTGTGCCGCACCGAGCACATGCTGCTCGGCGAGCGGCGCGAGCTCGTCGAGCGCGTCGTCCTCGAGTCCGGTGCGGACGAGGCACTCGCCCGGATCGAGGCCCTCGCGCTCGACGACTTCACCGGCCTGCTCCGCGCCATGGACGGCCTCCCGGTGGTGGTGCGCCTGCTCGACCCGCCACTGCACGAGTTCCTGCCCGACCCGACCGACCTCGCGGTCGAGGTGGCGCGGCTCGAGGCGACCGGCGCCGTCGTGCCCGAGGAGGTGCAGTCCCGGCTGGAGGCCACCCGCCGGTGGGCCGAGGCGAACCCGATGCTCGGGCTGCGGGGGGTGCGCCTGCTGACGGTCCACCCCGAGCTCGTCGACGCGCACGTCAGGGCGCTCGTCACCGCCGCGGCGCGACTGGCCGACGAGGGCCTCGACCCGCGTCCTGAGGTCATGGTGCCGCTGGTCAGCGACGTGGCCGAGCTCGCCTCCGCCCGCACGCACATCCTCGAGGTCGCCCGCCAGACGGCGCACGACCTCGGCTCGGAGCGTCCCGCTCCGCGGGTGGGGGTCATGATCGAGCTGCCCCGTGCGGCCCTCACCGCCGGTGACCTCGCCGAGCTGGCGGAGTTCTTCTCCTTCGGCACCAACGACCTCACGCAGACGACCTGGGGCATGTCCCGCGACGACGCGCAGGCGAGCTTCCTCACCAGCTATGCCACGAGCGGCCTGCTTCCCGAGGACCCGTTCGTCACCCTGGACCAGCGCGGCGTGGGTGAGCTGGTGCGCATCGCCGTCGACCGCGGGCGCGCGGCCCGGCCCGGGCTCGAGCTCGGCGTCTGCGGCGAGCACGCCGGCGACCCCGCCTCGATCCGGTTCCTCACCGGCTGCGGCGTCGACTACGTGTCCTGCTCGCCGCCACGGGTCCCGGTGGCGCGCCTCGAGGTCGGCCGGGCGACCGTGCTCCAGCAGGGGGTCACCGCCAGCGACAGCCGCTGAGCCATTGCTGCGGGTGGCCCTTGGTGCGGGCCGCCCCACCGGTCGGTCAGGCGTCGAGGGACAGCATGGCCCGCTCCAGCGTCTCGGCCTTCGACGCTCCCGTCGGCACCTGCGCCGCCTCGGGCCACGAGTCGGCGACAGCGGCCAGCCGGCGGCCGATCACGAGGTCGGCGTCGCTGTGCTCGTCCGGGACGTCCGCGCGCCGGAGCAGCCTGCGTTCCAGCTCCTCGGGAGTGGCCGTGCACACCAGCTCGGCGACCGGTGTCGAGGCCGCCGCGCCGACCCGTCGGAAGAGCTCGCGCTGGGCGGCCGCGGAGAACGACGCGTCGACCACCACGGTCTCCCCGAGGCCGAGCAGCACCCGGGCGCGGTCCGCCAGCGAGGCATACGTGCGCTCGGTCGCCTCGCGCGTGTAGATGCCCTCGCCGAACGCGGCCGGCGCGTGCGCCGTGGGGTCCAGGCCCATGAGTGCCTTGCGCTCCGGGTCGCTCGCCATGAGGACCGCACCGAGCCGGTCCGCGAGCCCGGACGACAGCGTCGACTTGCCGGACCCGGGGCCGCCGCCGACGAGCAGGAGCCGCACCCGCCCCCGGCGCAGGTGGGCGAGCCCGATGTCGAGCAGCTGTCGCGCCTCGTCCGCGTCGGCCCCCGAGGGTGGGCCGTGGGCGCCCGCCCTGATCGCCGCGACCTTGGCCCGCATGACGGCGCGGTATGCCGTGTAGTGGTGCCGCAGCGCGGGCGGCTGGCGCCGGCCCGAGAACTCCTCGTAGTCGTGGAGGAACCGCTGCCCCGCACCCGGGTCCCCCAGCCGCTCGAGGTCGGTCGCGAGGCAGGCCGCGTCATCCAGCACGTCCATCCACCGCAGCTCGTCCGCGAAGTCGAGGCAGTCCAGGGCCCTCGGCCCGTCCTCGAGGCAGAAGACGTCGTCGGCGAGCAGGTCGCCGTGCCCGTCGCGCACGAGGCCGGCATCGATCCTGCTCTGCAGCAACGGTTCTCGACCAGCCACGAACTCGAGCGCCAGCTGCTCGACCTGGTCGAGGAGCTCCGGCGGCACCGTGTCGACGGAGTGCTCACGCAGCCCCCGAACGTTGTCCACCCACCGGCCACGCAACGCGTCCGGGGTGCCGCAGGCGTCGACCGCGGGACCGGTGCGCGCCGTGGAGTGGAAGGCCGCGAGGTCCCGGGCGAGCTGGCGCAGCGGCACCGCGACGTCGACGCCGTCCCGCACCAGGGTGGCGAGGCGCCGGTCCTCGGGCATGCGCCGCATCACCAGCAGGTGGTCGCACACCGTCCCGTCGGGGTCGCGGACCTCGAGCGTGCCGAGGTAGACGTCGGGCGCGGTCCGGCGGTTGAGCCGCAGCTCGCGGGCGACGGCCGCCGCGCGCGAGGCCAGGGTGGTGAAGTCGAGGAAGCCGAGGTCCACCGGCTTCTTGACCTTGTACGCCCGGTCGCCGAGGAGGACGACGACGGCCGAGTGCGTCTCGCGGACCTCCGCCCCCCACTCGCCGCGGCCCGACGCCGGGTCCGGTGTCCCCTGCGTGGTCGCCACGGTCGCACCTCCTCGCCGCGTCACCGGCCGGCGGACCGGCAAGCGACCGCGGTCCGCGGTCCGGGCCGTTGTCCCCGCCCTCAGCACCAGCCTTCCGTGGTGGCCTTGCACCGGTACCGGGCCGAAGGTCCCTTTTCGGCGAACCCGACGACCGTCACCCTTCGGGAGGGCGCGGCACCGCACCTCGTCCGCCCGCAGCCCCACCGGCACGCCCCCTCGCGTGACGCCCCCGACTTTGGTAGGACAGCCATGAGGAACCTTCACGAAAGCCCAGCACGCGACGGCAGAGCTCACGAAGGGGTAGCGCCGATGCCACCGAACTCCCGCCTTGGGACGCGGATGCTCGCGCTCGCGACCGTCGGGTTCGCCGTGAACTTCTGGGCCTGGGCGCTCCTCAGCCCCCTCGGCCCGCGCTTCAAGGACGTGCTGGCGCTCAGTTCGGGCCAGCAGGCCCTGCTCGTGGCGGTGCCCGTGATCGTCGGCTCGCTCGGGCGCATCCCGGTGGGCGCGCTGACCGACCGGCTCGGTGGGAGGCTCATGTTCCCCGTGGTGTCGGTCGCGACCATCGTTCCGGTCCTGTACCTAGGGCTCGCCGGCCAGCACTCCTTCGCCGGGCTCCTCGTCGGAGGCTTCTTCCTCGGCATCGGCGGCACCGCGTTCGCCATCGGCGTGCCGTTCGTCAACGCGTGGTTCCCCCCGGAGCGGCGCGGCTTCGCAATCGGGGTCTTCGGTGCAGGCATGGGGGGCACCGCGATCAGCGCACTCACCACCGTCAAGCTGGTCAAGGGGGTCGGCGAGTCCGCCCCCTTCGTCATCACTGCAGCCGCCCTCGCCGTGTATGCCGTCATGGCGTGGCTCCTGCTGCGCGATGCGCCGGGCCGGGCGGTGCCGACGACCAGCGTCGGCACCAGGCTCGCCGCGGCGGCACGGCTTCCGATCGCCTGGCAGGCGTGCATCCTCTACGCCGTCGCCTTCGGCGGGTACGTCGCCTTCTCGGTGTACCTGCCCGCCTACCTCAAGACGGCATACGGGCTCGAGCAGGCGGACGCGGCCAACCGCATGGCCGGCTTCGTCCTCGTCGCCGTGGTCATGCGACCGGTGGGCGGCTGGCTCGCCGACCGGTTCGGCGCGGTCCCGGTCCTGGCCGGCGTCTTCGGGGTCGTCGCCGCGGGGGCTGCAGTCCAGGCGGCCACGCCGGACCTCGTCCCGGTGGGCACGGCGGCGTTCCTCGTCATGGCGGCGGCGCTCGGTGCCGGCAGCGGTGCGACCTTCGCCCTCGTCGCCCGGACCGCGCCGGCCGCCCAGGTGGGCTCGGTGACGGGACTGGTCGGCGCGGCAGGTGGGCTCGGCGGCTTCGTCCCGCCCCTGGTCATGAGCAGCGTCTACGACAGCACCGGGTCCTACGGCATCGGGCTCCTCCTGCTCGCCCTGGTCGCCGCCGGCTGCCTCGTGCTGACCCTCACCGTGGTGCGCGGCACCGCCCGCCCGAAGGAGGTGCAGACCGCCCGTGTGTGAGTACTGCGGCTGCCAGGACATCGCCGCCATCGCCGAGCTCACGCGCGAGCACGACGCCGTCGTCGCCGAGATCGCCACGGTCCGCGTGTGCGTGCGCGAGGGCGACGTCGCCGGCGCCGCAGCGGTGGCCCGGCGGATCGCCCTCATCCTCACGCCCCACACGGCCGTCGAGGAGCACGGGCTGTTCCCGCACCTCGCGCCCGAGTTCCCCGACCACGTTGCGGCCCTCGAGCGGGACCACCGGGAGATCGAGGCGGTGCTGGACCGTGCCGCGCACGGCACGCCCGAGGACCCGCAGTGGTCGGCCGAGCTCCTGGCCGCCATGGAGCGCCTGCGCGACCACATCCTCAAGGAGCAGGACGGCCTCTTCCCCGCCTCGCTGTCGATCCTCGACGAGGAGGCCTGGGCATCGGTCAAGACCGCCCGGGCGATGGCGGGATCGGCCCTCGAGCCGGGGCAGCCCGGCAGCGGTCAACCGCACGCCGCTCACCCGCACGACCACTCCGCCACCCACCAGCACGCCTGACGAGCCCAGCAGGAGGCCCGCCCGTGACCACCACCGACGACGCGACACCCGCCGGCCTCGACGGCCCGCTCGCCGAGGCCCTCGTGGGCACCAGGCGGTTCTTCACCCGGGCGGAGGTGTCGGCGGACCGGCGCACCATCCACGCCAAGGGCGGACGCGCCGGTGACGCGTTCTACCGCGACCGCTGGAGCCACGACAAGGTCGTCCGCTCCACCCACGGCGTGAACTGCACCGGCTCCTGCTCGTGGAAGGTGTACGTCAAGGACGGCATCATCACGTGGGAGGCGCAGCAGACCGACTACCCGTCCACCGGGCCCGACCGCCCGGAGTACGAGCCGCGCGGCTGCCCCCGTGGAGCCGCCTTCTCCTGGTACACCTACTCCCCCACGAGGGTCCGCTACCCGTACGTCCGGGGCGTGCTGCTCGAGATGTACCGCGAGGCCAGGGCGAGGCTCGGCGACCCCGTCCTGGCGTGGGCCGACGTCGTGAACGACCCG
The DNA here is from genome assembly GCF_042668795.1 of Pedococcus sp. NPDC057267. Classification (NCBI taxonomy): domain Bacteria; kingdom Bacillati; phylum Actinomycetota; class Actinomycetes; order Micrococcales; family Intrasporangiaceae; genus Pedococcus; species Pedococcus sp. NPDC057267. The sequence goes on from NZ_JBHUYG010000034.1 coordinate 27,514, forward strand.
GAGAGGGCGAAGCGGTACAAGGCCGCCCGCGGGAAGGGCGGCCTCGTCCGTGCCAGCTGGGGCGAGGCCGCCGAGATCGTCGCCGCCGCCAACGTCCACACCATCAAGCATTGGGGGCCGGACCGGATCGCCGGCTTCTCCCCCATCCCCGCCATGTCGATGGTGTCGCACGCCTCGGGCGCCCGGTTCGTGTCGCTCATCGGCGGGTCGATGCTCTCGTTCTACGACTGGTACGCCGACCTCCCCGTGGCCTCCCCGCAGATCTGGGGCGACCAGACCGACGTGCCCGAGTCGGGCGACTGGTGGGACGCCGGCTACCTCGTCATGTGGGGCTCGAACGTCCCCGTGACACGCACCCCGGACGCCCACTGGATGGCCGAGGCGCGGTACCGCGGCCAGAAGGTCGTCGTCGTGTCCCCCGACTACGCCGACAACGTCAAGTTCGCGGACGAGTGGCTGCCTGCGGCACCCGGCACCGACGGGGCCCTCGCCATGGCGATGGGCCACGTGGTGCTGAAGGAGTTCTTCGTCGACCGGCAGGTCGAGTACTTCGAGGAGTACACCCGCCGCTACACCGACCTGCCGTTCCTCGTGTGCCTCGAGGAGTATGCCGACCGGCCCGGCACCGGCGCGGACGGCACCGGGGGCGGGGACGGCACCGGTGGCTCGGGGGCCACGGACGCTGCGGCCGTCGCGGACGGTGGGCACCCGGCATACCGGCCGGGCAAGTTCCTCACCGCGGCGGACCTCGGCGGCGCCGAGGCGCAGGCCGAGAACGCCGCCTTCCGCACGGTCCTCGTCGACGAGGTCACCGGGCAGCACGTCGTGCCCAACGGCACGCTCGGCGACCGGTTCGGCGAGCAGGGAGAGGGCCGGTGGAACCTCGACCTCGGCGACGTCGTGCCCGCGCTCAGCCTGCAGGAGACGAGCGAGGGCACCGCCCTCGTCGACCTGCCGCGCTTCGACCTGCCCCGCGGGCGGTCGGAGGTCGTGCGCCGCGGTGTGCCCGTGCGCCGGATCGCCGGGCACCTCGTCACGACCGTCTTCGACCTGCTGCTGGCGCAGTACGGCGTGGGGCGGGAGGGACTTCCGGGCAGCTGGCCCTCGGGGTACGACGACGCCGACGGGCACTACACCCCCGCCTGGCAGGAGGCGATCACGGGGGTGCCGGCGCAGGCAGTCGCGAGGATCGCCCGCGAGTTCGCGCAGAACGCGGCCGACACCGGTGGTCGCTCGATGATCCTCGTCGGGGCGGGCACCAACCACTGGTTCCACTCCGACGAGACCTACCGCTGCATGCTGCTGCTGACCACCATCACGGGGTGCCAGGGGCGCAACGGCGGCGGCTGGGCGCACTACGTCGGGCAGGAGAAGGCGCGCCCCATCACCGGCTGGGCGCAGATGGCGTTCGCGCTGGACTGGGTGCGGCCCCCGCGGCAGATGATCCAGACGGCGTACTGGTACCTGCACACCGACCAGCACCACTACGACCACTACGAGGCCGGCTCGCTCGCCGGGGCGACCGGCACCGGGATGCTCGACGGCCGCAGCACCCACGAGCTGCTCCAGCAGTCCGCGCGGCTCGGCTGGATGCCGTCCTACCCGACCTTCGACCGCAACCCGCTCGACCTCGTCGACGAGGCCGAGGCGTCGGGTCGCTCCCCCGCGGACCACGTCGTCGCCGGCCTCACCGACCGCAGCCTGCGCTTCGCGTGCGAGGACCCCGACGCCCCCGAGAACTGGCCGCGGGTGCTGATGATGTGGCGGGCCAACCTGCTCGGCTCCTCGGCCAAGGGCAACGAGTACTTCCTGCGCCACCTGCTCGGCACCGACAGCTCGGTCTCGGCACGCCCCGACCGCGACGACCTGCCCGAGGGCAAGCTCGACCTGCTCTGCACCCTCGACTTCCGGATGACCAGCTCGACGATCTTCAGCGACGTCGTGCTGCCGGCGGCCACGTGGTACGAGAAGCACGACATCAACACCACGGACATGCACCCGTTCATCCACTCCTTCAACCCGGCCATCAGCCCGCCGTGGCAGACGAGGACGGACTGGGACATCTTCCTGGCCATCGCCGAAGCGTTCCAGCCGCTGGGCGCCAAGCACCTCGGCGTGCGCAAGGACCTGGTGGCCGCTCCCCTGCTGCACGACAGCCCGGACGCCATGGCGACCCCGCACGGCCGGGTCCGCGACTGGGCGCTGGGTGAGTGCGACCCGGTGCCGGGGAAGACGATGCCGAAGCTCGTCGTCGTCGAGCGCGACTACGGCGCGGTCCACGACCAGATGGTTTCCCTCGGGCCGCTCATGGACACCCTCGGCACGGCGCAGAAGGGCGTGGCGTACGACGTGAAGCGCGAGGTCGAGTACCTCGGCCACAAGAACGGCCTGGTCCGTGGCGGCGCGGGTGACGGCCGGCCCTCGCTCAAGGACGCCCGCCACGTGGCCGAGACGATCATGGCCCTGTCGGGCACCACGAACGGTCACCTCGCCACCCAGGGGTTCAGGACCCTCGAGAAGCGCACCGGCCAGCTCCTGCACGACCTAGCTGCCGAGCACGAGGGCAAGCAGATCACCTTCGCCGACACCCAGGCCGCGCCCGTGCCCGTCATCACGAGCCCGGAGTGGTCCGGCTCGGAGACCGGGGGCCGGCGCTACTCCCCCTTCACCATCAACGTCGAGCGACTCAAGCCGTGGCACACCCTCACCGGCAGGCAGCACTTCTACCTCGACCACGACTGGATGCAGGAGCTCGGCGAGGGGCTGCCGGTCTACAAGCCGCCGCTGGACATGACCCAGGTGTTCGGCGAGCCGGAGATCGGCAGCATGAGCGAGCTCGGCGTGACCGTCCGCTACCTGACGCCGCACAACAAGTGGTCGATCCACAGCGAGTACCAGGACAACCTGTTCATGCTCTCGCTCTCGCGTGGCGGCCAGGCGATCTGGATCTCCGACAAGGACGCCGCCAAGGTCGGCATCAAGGACAACGACTGGGTCGAGGCGGTCAACCGCAACGGGGTCGTCAACGCCCGCGCGGTCGTCAGCCACCGGATGCCCGAGGGCACGGTCTACATGCACCACGCGCAGGACCGGCTCATCGACGTGCCGCTCACCGAGAAGACCGGGCGGCGGGGCGGCATCCACAACTCGCTCACGCGGATCCTGGTCAAGCCGAGCCACCTCATCGGCGGTTACGCGCAGCTGTCCTTCGCGTTCAACTACCTCGGTCCGACCGGCAACCAGCGCGACGAGGTCACGGTCATCCGCCGCCGCTCCCAGGAGGTGACCTACTGATGAGGGTCATGGCGCAGATGGCGATGGTGATGAACCTCGACAAGTGCATCGGGTGCCACACCTGCTCGGTGACGTGCAAGCAGGCGTGGACCAACCGCGCCGGCACCGAGTACGTCTGGTTCAACAACGTGGAGACGCGGCCGGGCCTGGGCTACCCGCGCACCTACGAGGACCAGGACACCTGGCAGGGCGGCTGGGCGCTGACGAGCCGCGGCCGGCTGACGCTGCGCTCGGGCAGCCGGTGGCGCAAGCTCGCGAGCATCTTCAGCAACCCGAAGCTGCCGTCCATCGAGGACTACTACGAGCCGTGGACCTACGACTACGAGACGTTGCTCAGCGCCCCGGCGCAGCAGCACTTCCCGGTCGCCCGGCCCATCTCGCTCATCACCGGCAAGCCGGTCAACGTGTCGTGGTCGGCCAACTGGGACGACAACCTCGGCGGCAGCGGCGAGAACGCCGCCCGCGACGTGATGCTCCGGGACATCACCGACAAGGTGAAGCTCGAGTTCGAGCGGACCTTCATGTTCTACCTGCCGCGGATCTGCGAGCACTGCCTCAACCCGTCGTGCGCGGCGTCCTGCCCGAGCGGCGCGATCTACAAGCGCTCGGAGGACGGCATCGTCCTCGTCGACCAGGACCGGTGCCGCGGCTGGCGGATGTGCGTGTCCGGCTGCCCGTACAAGAAGGTCTACTTCAACCACCGCACCGGCAAGGCCGAGAAGTGCACCTTCTGCTACCCGCGCGTCGAGGTCGGCATCCCGACCGTCTGCTCGGAGACGTGCGTGGGCCGGCTGCGGTACATCGGGCTGGTCCTCTACGACGCCGACAAGGTGCTCGAGGCGGCGTCCGTCGAGGACGAGCACGAGCTGTATGCCGCGCAGCGCGCCGTGTTCCTCGACCCCGACGACCCGGAGGTGCAGCGCGAGGCCGAGCTGGCCGGCATACCGCGCGACTGGGTGGAGGCCGCGCGGCGGTCCCCGGTGCACGCCCTCATCTCCCGCTACGAGGTCGCGCTGCCGCTGCACCCGGAGTACCGCACCATGCCGATGGTCTGGTACATCCCCCCGCTGTCGCCGGTCGTGGACGTGGTCCGCGACACCGGGCACGACGCCGAGGACCGGGGCAACCTCTTCGCCGCCATCGACACGTTGCGGATCCCGGTGGAGTACCTGGCGAACCTCTTCACCGCCGGCGACACCGCCCCGGTCGAGCGCGTGCTCAAGAAGCTCGCGGCGATGCGGTCGTACATGCGCGACATCAACCTGGGGCGGGACCCCGACGAGTCGATCCCGCAGGCCGTCGGCATGGACGGCGAGACGATGTACGACATGTTCCGGCTGCTGGCGCTGGCCAAGTACGACGAGCGCTACGTCATCCCGACCGCCCACGCCGAGCAGGCGCACGCCCTGGAGGAGCTGGCCACCGAGTGCTCGCTCGACTACGAGGGCGGCCCCGGGATGATGGGCGAGTCCGGGCCGTTCGGCGAGGGCTCGGGCGGGCTCACGCCGGTGGCGGTGGAGAACTTCCAGATGCTGCGCCAGCGCCAGACGGCCGACGACCTCAGTGGCGGGGCCGCTCCGGAGCCCGGTGGTCGCCTGCGCGGCCGGGTCAACCTGCTCAACTGGGACGGCAAGGGCTCTCCGCGAGGGCTGTTCCCGAAGAAGCGCCCCGGGGACGACCGGTGATGCTCGGACGTGCCCGGCGCGCTGGCGCAGCGGCCGGGCGGCTCGACGACAGGACGCTCTCCACCGCCTGGCAGGTCGTGTCGCTGCTGCTCGACTACCCGACCGAGGAGCTGCTGTCCCGCCGCCCACTGCTCGAGTCGGCAGTGGCGACGCTGCCGGCACCCGTCGCCGACCCGCTGCGCCGGTTCCTCGCCGGGGTGGGCACGACCGCGCTCGGCGAGCTGCAGCGTGAGTACGTCGAGACGTTCGACGTCACCCGCCGCTGCTGCCTCTACCTCACGTACTTCGCCCACGGCGACACCCGCAAGCGCGGACTGGCCCTGGTGCAGATCAAGCAGGCGTACCGCCGCGCCGGTGCCGAGCTCGACACGGACGAGCTGCCCGACCACCTCGGCGTCGTCCTGGAGTTCGGCGCCACGACCGACCTCGACGTCGCCTGGCGCCTGCTCCAGGACCACCGTGCCGGCGTCGAGGTCCTGCGGATCGCGCTGGCGGACAAGGAGTCTCGCTGGCACGACGTCGTGTGCGCCCTCGTCGCCACGCTGCCCGGGCTGCGCGGCGACGACGAGGAGCAGCTCGCCGCGCTCGTCGCCGCCGGGCCACCGTCGGAGGACGTCGGCCTCGACACCCAGCCGTACGCCCTCGACCCGCGACTCAACCCCCGACCCACCGAGCCGACCGGCCTCGGCCCGACCATCCCGGTAGGAGCCCCCTGATGGACACCTTTCTGTGGGTGATCGTCCCCTACACCTGCCTCGCCGTCTTCGTCGTCGGGCACTACTGGCGGTGGACCTACGACAAGTTCGGCTGGACGACCCGCAGCAGCCAGCTGTACGAGAACCGCCTCCTGCGCTGGGGCAGCCCGCTGTTCCACTTCGGCCTGCTCGGCGTCGTGGGCGGCCACGTGGTGGGGCTCGTCATCCCCAAGAGCTGGACCGAGGCCGTCGGCGTGCACGAGGGGCTCTACCACCTCCTCGCCGTCTCCCTCGGCGGCCTCGCCGGCCTGGCGACGCTGGCGGGTCTGGTCATCCTCGTCTACCGGCGCCGCACGGTCGGCCCCGTGTTCATGGCCACGACGCGGATGGACAAGCTCATGTACGTCTTCCTCGCGGCCGTGATCGTCCTCGGCATGTGGAACACCGTGGCCAGCAGCATCTTCGGCCACTACGACTACCGCGAGGGCGTCTCGCCCTACTGGCGCAGCATCTTCCTGTTCCAGCCGGACGCCTCGCTCATCGCCGACGCTCCCATCGGGTTCCAGCTGCACGCCCTCGTGGCGTTCGTGCTCTTCGCGCTCTGGCCGTTCACGCGGCTGGTCCACGTGTTCAGCGCCCCGGTGGGCTACCTCACCCGCCCGTACATCGTCTACCGCAGCCGGGACGAGGCACGCGAGGGCACGCGCGCGCCCGCCCGCGGCTGGGAGAAGGCAGGTCGGTCACGATGAGCACGGAGCACCCCGCGGACCACGCGCCCATCGACCTGCACCGGGCCGGCTCCGACCTGCTGGACCAGGCGCGCAGCCAGTCCAACGGCCACGCCTCCCGCCTGCTGGTCGGCGGCACGGCCCAGCGCGCCGTCCTCATGGCGCTCACCGAGGGCTCCGAGCTCGGCGAGCACGAGTCGCCCGCGGCCGCCACCTTCCAGGTCGTGATCGGCAGTGCGCGCCTGTATGCAGCGGGCGGCGCGTCCTGGACGGTCCGCGCGGGCGAGCTGGTCGCCATCCCCGCGGACCGGCACGGCGCGCAGGCGCTGGAGGACTGCGTCATCCTCCTCACCGTGGCTCTCGGCTGACGCGCTTCGCGCGCCGACACGCGCGAACCACGCCGACCAAGCGACCGGGCAGACCCTCACCACATACCCCCAGGGGTGTGCAGTGCGCCACACGGGACCTTGGTCTCTCCTGCCCGGACCCCTCGCACGGTGGAGTGAGTCGTGGGACCTGCACGGTGCAGGCCGCGAGAGGAGCTCACCATGCACGCCGTCGTCTATCACGGACCGGGCCGCAAGACGTGGGAGGAGGTCCCGAAGCCCTCGATCCAGGACGACACCGACGCCATCGTGCGGGTGGACGCCGTCACCATCTGCGGCACGGACCTGCACATCCTCAAGGGTGACGTCCCCGCCGTCACCGACGGGCGGGTCCTGGGCCACGAGGCGGTCGGCACGGTCGAGTCGATCGGCTCCGGCGTCAAGAACCTCTCCCCCGGCGACCGCGTCCTGGTCTCCTGCATCACCGCGTGCGGGTCGTGCCGGTACTGCCGCGAGGGCCGGTACGGGCAGTGCCTCGACGGCGGCGGCTGGATCCTCGGCCACCTCATCGACGGCACGCAGGCCGAGTACGTGCGGGTGCCGTTCGCCGACACCTCGACCTTCGCCATCCCCGCTGGCGTCACCGACGAGGAGGTCCTCATGCTGGCCGACATCGGCCCGACCGGGTACGAGGTCGGCGTCCTCAACGGGCACGTGCGCCCCGGCGACGTCGTCGCGGTGGTCGGCGCCGGCCCCATCGGCCTCTCCTCCATCATGGGTGCCAAGCTCTTCAGCCCGGCCCACGTCGTCGCCATCGACCTGGCCGGTTCGCGGCTCGACGCGGCCAAGCGGGTCGGCGCCGACGTCGTCGTGGACGCCTCGCGCGACGACGCGCTCGAGGTCGTCCGCGGGCTCACCGACGGCCTGGGCGCCGACGTGGCGATCGAGGCCGTGGGCATCCCCGGCACGTTCGAGCAGTGCGCCGCGCTGGTGCGCCCCGGCGGCACCGTCGCCAACGTGGGCGTCCACGGCAAGCCGGCGACACTGCACCTCGAGGACCTGTGGATCAAGGACGTCACCATCACCACCGGCCTGGTCGACACGTACTCGACGCCGACCCTGCTGCGGCTGCTCTCCAGCCGCCAGCTCGACCTCGGCCAGCTCGTGACCCACCACTTCCACCTCGACGAGTTCATGGACGCCTACGAGGTCTTCGCCAACGCGGCGGACACCCAGGCCCTCAAGGTCGTCCTCACGGCTCGCTCCTGAGGAGGGGACGGTCATGAAGCGCCTTCTGGTGCTCGGCGGCGGGACCGCCGGCACGATGGTCGTGAACAAGCTGCGCCGCAGGCTCGACCGCAGGTCGTGGCAGATCACCGTGGTCGACCGCGACGACGACCACCTGTACCAGCCGGGCTTCCTCTTCCTGCCCTTCGGGACGTATGCCGCGGAGCAGGTCGTGCGCAAGCGGCACCGCTTCATCCCCGACGGGGTGGACCTGGTGCTCGCCGAGATCGACCGGGTCGCGCCGGAGGAGCAGGTGGTGCACCTGCAGGACGGGCGCACCCTCGCGTACGACTACCTCGTCATCGCGACGGGCACCTCGCCACGGCCGGACCAGACGCCCGGGATGCTGGGCGAGCAGTGGCGCCGCAGCATCTTCGACTTCTACACGTTCGACGGGTCCAGGGCCCTGGCCGACGCGCTGCGCCGCTTCGACCACGGCCGGCTCGTCGTCCACGTCACCGAGATGCCGATCAAGTGCCCGGTGGCGCCGCTGGAGTTCACCTTCCTGGCCGACGCCCACCTGCGCGAGCGGGGCGTGCGCGACCGGGTCGAGCTCGTCTTCGTCACCCCGCTGTCGGGCGCCTTCACCCAGCCCATCGCCTCCGCCCAGCTGGGGTCGATGCTCGAGGAGCGCAAGATCCTCGTCGAGCCCGACTTCATGGTCGAGCGCGTCGACGACGAGCACAAGGCGCTCGTCTCCTACGACGAACGCGAGGTGCCGTTCGACCTCCTGGTCACCGTCCCGCTCAACATGGGCGCCGACTACGTGGCCCGGTCGGGCCTGGGTGACGAGCTCAACTACGTGCCGGTCGACAAGCACACGCTGCTCTCCACGAGGTTCGACACGATCTTCGCCGTCGGCGACGCCTCCGACATCCCCGCGTCCAAGGCCGGGTCCGTCGCGCACTTCGCGGTCGACCTGTTCGTCGAGAACTTCGTGGCCCACGCCGCCGGCCGGGCGATGCCGCACTCCTTCGACGGGCACGCCAACTGCTTCGTCGAGTCCGGTGACGGCAAGGGCCTGCTCATCGACTTCAACTACGACACCCAGCCGCTGCCGGGGAAGTTCCCGCTGCCGGGGGTCGGGCCGCTGAGCCTGCTCAAGGAGACCCGCGCCAACCACCTCGGCAAGCTCGCGTTCCGCTGGATCTACTGGAACGTCCTGCTCCCCGGGCGCCGCCTGCCGCTGCCCGACCGCATGTCGATGGCGGGCAAGCACGTCCCGGACGACGCGTCCACGGCCGACGCCGTGGTCCACATCTGACCACGAGAGAAGGAGAAGTCCGATGCCCGTCACGACCATCGCAGGCCACACGGTCCAGGTCGATCCCGAGGGCTTCCTCACCGAGTACGCCGAGTGGGACGAGGACCTTGCCAAGGCCCTCGCCGCCCAGATCGGCATCGACCTGACCGACGAGCACTGGCGCGCCATCCGGTTCCTGCGCCAGGACTTCGCCGACCAGGGCGAGACGGCGACGCTGCGGCGCATCAGCACCGTCGGCGGCATACCGGTCAAGCAGCTCTTCGCCCTCTTCCCGCAGAAGCCGGCGAAGAAGCTCGCCTACGTCGCGGGCCTGCCCAAGCCCCACGGCTGCGTCTGACCGGCCGCAGCCGACCCGGACCCGTTGCACGACAAGGAGAACGCACGATGACCACCGACACGGCCCCTGCCATCATCCCCGACTTCAGCACCGAGGCCACCGCGGGACGCAAGCTCGCCATCATCTGCTCCAAGGGGAACCTCGACATGGCGTACCCGGGGCTCATCCTGGCCAACGCCGCCCTCGGCGAGGGGGTGGAGACGCACCTGTTCTTCACCTTCTGGGGCTTCGACATGATCAACAAGAAGACGATGGGCGAGCTCAAGTTCAGCCCGCTGGGCAACACGGCCACGCACATGCCGCAGGGACTCGGCGGCCTGCCGGGCATCACCCACATGGCCACGTCGCGCCTGCGGAAGTCGATCGCCGAGGTCGACGTCCCGGAGGTGCCGGAGTTCCTCCAGCAGATCGTCGACTCGGGCGGCCACCTGTGGGCGTGCCGCCTGTCCGCCGACATGAACCACCTGACGGAGGAGGACCTCTACGAGGAGGTCGAGGGCATCATCAGCGCGGCCGACTTCATCGAGAAGACCGACGGCGCCCAGCTGCTCTTCATCTGAGGGCCCGTCCGTCCGGGGGCTCCCGACCGCGGGGCGACATCCGAC
>NZ_JBHUYG010000035.1:0-37448 GCF_042668795.1 Pedococcus sp. NPDC057267
AGGTGAGCAACGAACTGACCACCATCCAGGCGATCACCGCCTGAACTACAACGACGAAGGATCACCCGTCGTACACCACTCCCGAGGACTTGACCAGACGAGGGATCGGCTCCGGCGATGTTGCACGAGACGTCGCAGGCAGGGCCTGCACACCGGCTCCGGCTCCGCCTGCCCATTCGCCTCCGCCTGAAGATCCGAACGCCGACGGTTCGTGGCAGGCTTGACCTTTTTGGCGAGCTCCGACGTCGGGTGAGCAGATCAGGGGCGGCTCGCAGTAGGCGGGCGCGCGCGGTTGCGACTCCTGTGGCGTGAATCCACGGGCGCCAGGATGGGCCACTAACGGGCCACAAGCACCGCGGCGACCTTGAGGGAACTGACGGCGCAGGGGACGCTGGGGGAGCGGGCCACGCGCGGGTGGATCGTAGATCTCGGCGTTCTCAATGAAGACCAGGCCGGGCGCACCGGTGCAGGCCGTGATGGCCGTCACCTTGTCCGTGCATCTCCTTAGTCCGTGGGCCTACCTGAGCTCATTGGGCTGGCCGGTGGCTCGTTACGCGGGGATGTGGATCAACTTCCGATTCAGGAATTCACCGAACCCATCCGGGCCCAGCTCACGACCGAACCCTGACCGTTTGGTGCCGCCGAAGGGCAGCGAGGCTCCCCCGCCTTCACGCTCGTTGATCCAGACCATCCCGGTCTCCAGCCGGTTCGCCACCTCGACGGCGACGTCCGGGTCGGAGTGGAAGACCGCGGCGCCCAACCCGTAGGGCGAGTCATTGGCCAGCGCCACGGCGGCGTCGACGTCGGCCACCCTGTGCACGACGGCGACCGGCCCGAACAGCTCCTCCTGGTACGCGCGCATACCGGGCTCGACCCCGGTGAGGACGGTGGGCGGGAAGTAGGCACCGGGACCGTCCAGGGGCTCGCCACCGGTCTGGGCCATCGCCCCCTTGTCCAGCGCGTCCTGCACTTGGGCGCTCAGCTCAGCGACAGCATCCCTCGACACCAGAGGACCGAAGGCGGCGTCGTCGGACCGAGGGTCCCCCGGCTGCATGGCGGCCATGCTGCGCGTGAACTCCGTGACGAAGTCGTCGTACAGGTGGTCGGCGACGATGAAGCGCTTGCCGGCATTGCAGGACTGCCCGGCATTGCTCAGCCGCGCCTTCGTGCACTGGAAGACGACGTCCTTCAGGTCGTCCGTCTCCAGGACGAGGTACGGGTCGGACCCACCCAGCTCCAGCACGACCTTCTTGAGGTGCTTGCCGGCGAAGCTGGCCACGGCCGACCCCGCCCGCTCGCTCCCTGTGACCGAGACCCCGCGCAGCCGCGGGTCGGCGATCACCCGCTCCACCTGCTCATGGGTCGCGAAGAGGTTGGTGTATGCCCCGTCCGGCAGCCCGGCCTCACGGAACAGCTCCTCGATGAGCACCGCCGACTCGGGGCACTGCGGCGCGTGCTTGACCAGCACGACATTTCCCGCCGCGAGGTTAGGGGCAGCGAACCGGACCACCTGGTAGTACGGGTAGTTCCACGGCATGACGCCGAGCAGCATGCCCACCGGCGTCTTCCGGACGACGGCGCGACCGGCCGACGTGCTCTCCCGCACCTCGTCGGCGAGGAACTCCTCGGCGTGGTCGGCGTAGTAGCTCGGGATGTCGATCCCGTACTGCAGCTCACCTTTCGCGTCGACGACCCGCTTGCCCATCTCGCGCGAGATGACGAGTGCCAGCTCGTCACGCCGCTCTTCGATGAGCTGGGCGAAGCTGCGCAGCACCTGCACCCGCTCCGTCAGCGGCGTTGGGCGCCATACCTCGTAGGCGGCCGCGGCACGGTCGAGGGCGTCCTCGAGCTCGGCGGCCGTCAACGACGGGAACTCGCTCTCCGTCTCCCCCGTGGCCGGGTTGGTGACGCGGAAGGTGGTCATGCAGCTCAAAACCTTTCAGTGTTGGTGAAGTAGCCAGCGGTGGAGCCGCCGTCCACGCTGTGAACCGCGCCGGTGACGTAGCTCGACTCCTCACCTGCGAGGTGGAGCACGGCCTTAGCCACCTCCTCGGGATGGGCGAATCGGCCCAGCGGCACCGTGCCCTGGTAGTACTCCCAGCTCGCCCGGTCGCCGTCGAAGATGCGCTCAGCCATCGGCGTTTCGACGAACCCAGGCGCCACCGCGTTCACCCGTATGCCGCGTGGTCCGAGGTCGAGCGCGATGGCCTTCATGAGTCCCACGACGCCATGCTTCGAGGCACAGTATGCGGCGTAGCCCGTGGCGCCGGTGATGCCGGCATCGGACGCGACCATGACGACGGCGCCACGCGTCTCGAGCAGCTCGGGAAGCGCGGCCCGGACTGTGTTGAAGGTGCCGGTCAGGTTGACGTCGAGGCAGCGCTGCCAGTCCGCCGCGCTCAACGACAGGATGTCGTCGAGGACCTCAATCCCCGCGCACGAGACTGCGGCCGTCAGCGGCGCCCGGTCCTGGCGCGTTTCCGTGACCGCTGCCGCGAGGGAAGCGTCGTCGGTGACGTCGGCCCGGACCGTGACCACGTGAGCGGACTCGTTCTGCTCCTTGACGTCCGCGGCCAGCCGATCGAGGCCGGCGTCGTCCCGATCTAGCGCGAGCACGTCGTAGCCGCGCTGTGCGGCGAGGATTGCCGTCGCCCGGCCGATGCCCGATGCCGCCCCGGTGACGAGGACGGCACCGGGCGCGTGGTCGGTCATCCCGCGCTGACGGGCTCGGCGGCATGGCTGCGCTCGGGCGCCCCGAGCATGGCCCGGTACTCCTCGGGCGTGGCCACGGGGCGTCCGGTGACCTCAGCGATCAGCTGACCCATCCGGAGCGCCTGGAGGTTGCTCTGGATCTTGTCGTCGCGGTGCGGGTAGAGCCAGTACGTGTCCTCCATGCCGACCCGGATGTGCAGGCCCATTAGGGCGGCGAGGGTGGCGACGTGGGTCGACGCCCGGCCGGCGGCACACACCATGATGAAGGCGTCCGGGTCGATGTCCTTGATGGCCGAGACGGTGCGGGTGAGGCCGTCGATCATCTGGCGCGGGTTCTCCATGGGGCTGCAGCCAGGCAGCGCGGGAAGGACGAGCCACACGGCCGGGGTCTGGATCAGGCCCGGCTTGATGAGGAACCTGTCGGCGTTGGAGACGTCCGCGTCGGTGTAGACCGCGATCTCCGGGACGGCCCCGGCCTCGTTGATGAGGCGGACCTTCTCGATCATCACCGGCGCGGGCTTCACGAAGAGTGAGTCCCCGATGAACGTGGCCGTGGTGTTGATGGGCGCGGCGTCGAGCAGTCCGCTGTCGAGCACCTGCTTCATCAGGTCCCACTCCCCGTCGAGGGCGGGGACGAGGCAGCCGTCCACGACCAGGGACGGGAACTCCTCGTGGAGCGGGTCGATGACGTGGTGGAAGCGCTCCGGAGAAAGCACGTTGTAGCCGTTGTCGTCACGAACGTGAATGTGCACGGTGCTCGCGCCGGCGCGGGCCACCTCGCGAGCCGAGTCGAGGATGTCGTCCGGCGCAATCGGCTGGTTCGGGTTCTGGCTGTGCTGGAAGAACGCCCCGGTGATGGCGACGGAGACCGCCAGCTTCTCCGGAATGTCCCAGGGGGTCGAGATCGGCGCGTCGTGGAAGCCAGAGTGCTCGAGGTCGAGGATGGTCGGCAGGCCGTACGGGCGCCAGATCATCTTCTCGTTCTCGCGGGCGACGCCTTTGCTGACGCGGCCCCAGTCGATTGTGGTCATGGTGGTGTTCCTTTCGTGGACGTTCTCGGTCATGAGGGGTAACCGGTCACCCAGTCGGGCTCGTGCGGGACCGTGCGGTCCTGCCTCAGCCAAGCGGGCTGGCCGTAGATCGACTGGCCGCCGTCGACCACGAGCTGCGCGCCCGTGATCCAGGAGGCCTGGGGGGAAGCAAGGTAGGCGACGGCGTCGGCGACGTCCGCCGCGGCGCCGAGGCGCCCGAGTGGTGTGAGCGCCAGCAGGCCGTCGCGGACGCCAGGCTGCGTCAGCATGCCGCTGGTCATCGCGGTCTCGACGACTCCGGGCAGGACGACGTTGACGCGGATCCGGTGCACGCCGAGCTCGGCCGCCGCCGACTGGGCCAGGTGGTTGAGCGCCGCCTTGGTGACGCAGTAGGCGCCGACCTGGTCGCTGTGGGTGGTCGACAGGTTGGAGGAGATCAGGGTGATCCAGCCTCCTCGTCGCGCGGTTGCCATGGCCTGGGCGGACACCTGGAGCATGTGAAAGGTGCCGTTGAGGTTGACGTCGACGTGCCTCTGCCAGGTGGCGGCGGGCATGTCGAGGATCGAGCTGAACTTCGCGTAGCCGGCGTTGGCGACCAGGCCGTCGATCCGTCCGAGCTCCTCCCGGATTTCGGCGAACGCACTCTCGACGGCCCCCCGGTCGGTCTGGTCGACCGTCTTGGTGCCGGTGGAGACGAGGCCGGCTTCGCGCCATACGGCGTGGGCCTGCTCCAGTGCGGCCTCGTCACGGTCGAGGCCGACGACGTGATAGCCACTCCGGGCCAGGGACTGGACGATGCAGCTCCCCAGTGCGCCGGCGGCACCCGTGACCACTGCGACAGGACGCTGCCCGTCCGCCTCGTGCGTCGTCACGGAGCCAGACCCAGCCGATGGTCAATGCGGCTCGCCTGGGCTTCCGTCCAGCTGCGAATCTCCTTGAACGGCATGCCCTCTCCCCACGCGAGCGACAGTGGCGTGAGGGCCACCGCTCCGTGGTCCAGGGCGTCGAAGTCGGTGTCGGGCTCGACGTGGATGGGCGGATCCTCCTCGTCGTTGACGTGGAAGGTGAAGAACCCGTGGCCGTGCTCGTTGCGGCCTTCCTCCAGGCCTCCGCGGCGGTAGGCCCTTCGGCCCAGCCGTACGACCCGTGTGGGGTTCTCCGGCGCTGAGCCGGGGACGTTGACGTTGACGATCGTCCTGGCTGGAAGCGGTTCGGCGCAGGCGGCCAGGGCCAGCTCGGCGGTGACGACGCCCGCGACGTCCCAGTCGTAGCCTTCGCGGTCCACCAGCCGGAAGCGGCGGTCGCGCGACTGCTGGGAGACGGCGATGCTTCCGACGCCGAGCAGTGCGCCCTCCACCGCCGCGCCCACGGTGCTCGAGTACGTCGTGTCGTCGCCGAGGTTCGCGCCCTCGTTGATGCCGGAGACGACGACCTTGACGTCCGGGACGAGGTCGCTCATCAGGGCCACCCGGACGCAGTCGACGGGCGTCCCGTCGCACGCGTAGACCGGGTTGGTGGCGTCGTCGTTGACCAGGTCGAAGCGGACGGGCCGACGGAACGTGGCCGCGCGCGACCCCCCGCTGCGAGGACCGTCCGGCGCCACGGTCACCACGCGGAGGTCGGCGGCGAGCAATGCGTCCCGTGCAGCCGTGAGTCCGTCGCTCTTGTAGCCGTCGTCGTTGGTCAGGAGCACGGTCATGCTCGCACCTCATTCTTGGTTGGCTGGGTTCGGAACGCGGCGAGGGAAGGGCGATCGGGGCGCAGTGCGGTGATCGAGGGGACGGTCGTCGGTGCGCCCTCCAGGGCCCATTCCGCGGCGGTCGCGCCGGCGATGGCTCCCATGGTCACGCCAACTCCGCCGAGCCCTGCACAGGTGACGACGGTCGAGTCGCTCTCCGGACCGAGGATGAACCTGCTGTCCGGGCTCAAGGGGTAGATGCCGGTCCAGCCAGGCTTGAAGCCGAGGTCGTCCACCAAGAACCGCTCGGTTAGGGCCTCCGCGACCTCGTACAGGTACTCCTCGGACACCTTCGCCCGGTAGTCGTCCGGGTCGGCGACCGCGATGTGGTCCAGCACCGTGTAGGTGTGCATCCCGGCGATGAGCGAGTCGGGGCCGTCCTGGCGGAAGTAGAGCGCTTCCCCGGCCTGCCCCGGCATGTAGAGATTCACCATGGGCACGACGTAGTCGAGCTGACGAGGAAGCTTGACCTGGACGACCTCGTGGACCTGTGGGAGCAGCGGGACCTGGTGACCGAGAAGGTTCCCCACCTGCCCGGCCCATCCGCCTGCCGCGTTGACGACGACGTCGAAGCCGTGCTCCTCGCCGTTGAGCTGCAAGGCGTGGTGCCCGTCCGGCGTGACGTGGTGGCCGGTGACCTTGGTCCGACTCCGGAGGGTGGCGCCGTGGTCCGTCGCCTCGGCGAGAAGCGCGTCGCACAGCTGCTGGCCGTCCAGGTGCCCGTCGTGCGGCCCCAGCAGTCCGCCGGCCAGGCCTGTCACGTTGAGGTCGGGCACGAGCCGCTGCAGCCCGTCCCGGTCGAGCAGGGCCGAGTCGTCGGCCCCGAGCCGGTGCTGAAGGTCGATGACCTCCTGGAGGCGAGGCAGCTGGCTCTCCTCGGTGGCGATGCGGACGTTGCCGATCCGCGAGAGGTGCAGGTCGCGGTCCTTCTCGAGCCGGAAGAACAGCTCCCGAGCGCGGATGCGGATCTCCACGTCGAGGGGATCCAGGGTCTGGATGTTGTAGACCCCGGCGCTGCGCCCCGACGAGCCCGTGCCCGGGTGGTTCTGCTCGATCACCGTGACGTCCGCGCCGAGTTCCGCGGCGCGTCGGGCGGCGCCGCAGCCGGCGACACCCGCGCCGATGATCGCGATCCGGGCGGTCACGACGACTCCTCGGGAAGCGTCTCGAGAATGTACAGGTTCGCGAGGGTCCCACCGTCGACGATGAGGTCGACCCCGGTGACGCCCGAGGCCTCTGGCGAGACCAGGTAGGCCACCGCTGAGGCGATCTCCTCGGGAGTGAGGAGACGACGCAGGGGCACGCGGCTGAAGTCGCCGCGCATGTGGGCCAGCATCGCCTCGCTGGTCGCTTCGGCTGCCATGTCGGTGAGCGTCCACCCGGGGCTGACGGCGTTGACGCGGATCCCGCGCGGAGCCAGCTCGACGGCTGCCGCCTTGGTCAGCCCGATCAGGCCGGCCTTCGCGGCGACGTAGCTGGAGAAGGGGCCGTCGGCGCCATACGCGTCGATGGAGGTGATGTTGACGATGGCCCCGCCGGCCGTCATACGGCTCGCCGCCTGCTGGGCTAGGAAAAACGGAGCCGACAGGTTCACGGCGATGACCCGCTCCCAGTTCGCGCGGGTCACGTCGCCGAAGGCGGCTTCGTCGGCGATCCCCGCGTTGTTGACGAGGATGTCCAGCCGGGAGCCGAACTCGTCGGCCTGGGCGAACAGGTCGCGCAGGCCGTCCTCTGTGGAGACGTCGGCTACGACGCCGCGCACCCGACCATGGGCGCGCAACTTCTCCGCTGCGAGGTCGACGGAGTCGGCGTTGCGGCCGACGATGACCAAGTCGGCGCCGTCATGGACGAGCCTCTGCGCGATGGCGAAGCCCAGGCCGCGGTTGCCGCCCGTGACGAGGGCGCTGAGTCCGGTCAGGTTCGCCATGTCAGCCTGCCTGACCCGCGCGGGCGGCGATAAGGTCGCGGATGCGGACCCGCTCACCGACCCGGCCGTCGACGAGCTCGTAGAGCTCGAGGCCTCCCCCACCGAGGCTGACCCGGCGCAGGGCCGTGAAGAAGGCGGCCGGCGACAGTGACTCAGGAGCGAGCACACCCGCGTCGGTCACCTCGCCGTCGAGGAGCATCACCAGGCCCGCTGCGGCCGGCACCCCGGTGGCCTCCTCCATCGGCGTGACCCCCCCGGAGGCGAAGCGCAGCCCGTTGCCGTTGGAGTGCACGTCGATCTGGAGGCCGCTGCCGATCCGCGGACCGGCGGGGCGGGTGTCGCGGTAGCTGGAGAAGACGGCGACGGCCGCGTCCACCGTGCTTGTCGAGGCGTGAGCGCGCTGCGGGTCGACCGCGTAGGCCAGTGCCCAGGCCGTCCGCATCGCGTCGAGCGGGGTGATCGCACCGTGGTTGACCGCGCGCTGCACGGGCAGGAACAGCGGAGCCGTGAAGGGCTCGGGGTGGGCGAGGCGCGCGACGGTCTGCGAACCGACGGTGCCCGGGAAGTCGACTGACTTCGTGTTCAGCTCGTCCCACGCCGGCACGGGGTGGGTCGTGCCGTCCTGCTCCACGAGGTTAAAGCAGTGCCAGAAGTGCCGGATCGCGGCGTCGGTGATGTCGGCGACGTCGACGGTCCAGGCGATCTCGACGTCCTCTACGGGCCCGAGGTAGTCGACCGCGGCACGGATGAGGATGTTGGTGGTCCCGGGAGACGACCCCATCCCGATCACGGCGGTCACCCCTGCTGCCCGGGCGGCCTCCGCCCTCTCCAGCATGGGCAAGGTGACGTCGGCGTCGTCGCAGATGTCGAGGTATGTCGTGCGGGTTTCGATCGCCGCGTCGAGGACCTGGGTGCCGGTGCGGTAGTAGGGACCTGCGAGATTGGCGACGATGGCGCCTTCCGACAGAAGCGCTTTCAGCGCGACGGCGTCCTCGAGAGGGTCCACCTCGCGGGTGGTGATGCCCAACGCCTCGGTCGCAGCACGGGCCTCCTCGCGCCAGCGTCGGTCGACGGCCAGCCAGGTGGACACGTCCGTGCCTCGGGCGGCCGCGGCGAGCATGGCCTGCGCCTGGGCGCCGCCGGCGCCGATGACGATGACTTGGTACGGGCGGCGATTCACGGGTTCTCCTGGAGGGTGGAAGAGAGGAGCTGGCGGGCTGCCCGGCGGTCGACCTTGCCGGAAGCGGTGCGGGGAAGGGTCTCCACGACGTACCACTGCTCCGGGACGGCGTAGTCGGGCAGCCTCGATGCGAGCTGCCGGACGGCCGACACCTCGTCGAAGGTGGCGTGGGCACGGAGCTCGATGGCGGCCGCGATGCGGTGCTGGAGGATGGGGTCCTCGACGCCGAAGACGGCGGCCTGCGCGATGGCGGGGACATCTGCGAGGCAGGACTCGACGAACGCGGGAAGGACCTTCTCCCCACCGCGGTTGATGATGTCGTCGACACGCCCGGTCAGCCACAGGAGGCCACGCTCGTCCCGGAACCCCAGGTCCCCGGTGCGCAGCCACGCGCCCGAGGTCTTCGCGGCGGTGAGCTCCGGCTGGCGCCAGTACCCACTCATCCGGGTGGGACCAGCGACCCAGACCTCGCCGACGTGCCCCGCGGGAGCCGGGCTGCCGGTGTCATCGGTGATGCGGAGCTCCACGTCCGGGGCGGGGAAGCCGACCGACTCGCCGTCGGTGAGCATGTACTCGTGGGGCAGGAAGCTGCACGCCGACGTGAACTCGGTGAGGCCGTACCCGTGCACCAACCTGAGCCCCGCCCAGCGGTCCATGAGCTCTTGGCTCCAGGCCGCAGGCATGGGGCTGCCGCCAAAGAGCACCACCCGAGCGTGGGACAGGGCCTCATCGGCCCCCTCCGCCACCATGAGGAGTCGGATGATCGACGGGACGGCCGTCACAAAGGTGACCGGTTGGCGCGCCAGTGCTGCCGTGGCGTCGGCGGTGCGGAACTTCGGCAGCAGGTTGGTGCGCCCGCCGCAGACGAGCATGTGCCCGAGCTGGTCGACGAAGCCGGTGTTGTGGAAGAGCGGGACGAGGACGAGCGTGCTGTCAGCCGGGGAGCTGGACAGGTAGTCCGCGAAGACCGCGGAGCCGGCGAAGAGTGCGGACGAGGTGAGGACCGCACCCTTGGGCAGCCCCGTCGTCCCCGACGTGAAGCTGATCAGGGCCGGTGCGTCCGGGTCGGACGCCCCTGAAGGCGGCCGCTCGTCGGCGGTCGTGCCGTGGGCCAGCGACGCCAGCTCGAGCGCTAGTCGGCGGTCGCTGGTGGTGTCCTCGGCGAGGTGTCGGTGGTCCGCGTCGTGCAGCACGAGCCGGGCGTCCAGGAGGTCGACCTGCTGGGCGAACTGCGCCGGGCTTAGCCGGTTGTTGGCCGGCGCCACGACCGCTCCCGCGTGCAGGACGGACAGGTAGGCGACCACCCAGACCACGGAGTTGTGGCCGACGATGACGACCCGCTCGCCCGGGTGCACGGCGAGGGCGCGAAGCCGCAGTGCGCACTTCTCGACGCGGTCCTTGAGGTCGCCGTAGGTGAGGACCTCGGTGCCGTCGTCGACGGCCACCGCGTCCGGCTGGACGCTCGCCCAGTGAGCCAAGGCCTCTGGGATGGACGAGAACGGCCGCTCGTCCGCGATGCCGGCACGGACGCCGGTCGACGTCAGCACCGTGCACCCGGACGGAGCTGTCGTGCGAGTCGCAGGTAGTCGTCGAAGGCGCCGCTGTCGATGACCTGGGCTGCCTGCCGGATGTTGCGCTGCGCGTGGCCTTCGTAGGTCCAGCCGTCGAGTGGCTTGGTCTTGTAGCCGAGGTACGGCTCCGCCATGAGGGCCCAGGTGGCCTCGCGGATGCCGGCCACGAACCGCATCAGCTCGACGCGGGCCCGCTGACCCTCGTCGGCGTCGGGGTCGTAGGTCTCGAGGAGCGTCGTGGTCTGCCAGTCGTCGAGCTCCGCCTGGCAGCAGAGGGAGCCCAGCTCGAACGCGGTCCATCCGTACCCGGCGTAGTCGAAGTCGACGAGCCGGATGACCTCGCCGTCGACCAGGTAGTTCTGGGGGACCGAGTCGCTGTGGCAGAAGCCTTGCGGGAGGTCCCGGTTGACGAAGAGCGACTCGATCCGCAGCAGGGCGGCGAGCATCTCGTCGAGGCGCTCCGGTCGCGGCGCATCGTCCGCGTCGGCGCAGTCGATGAAGGTCCGGGCGTCGTCGAAGGGAGAGAAGGTGCGCGATGTCGTGCTGTTGACGTTGAGGCGGCGCCACGCACCGGCGACCATCGCGAGATACCGCTCCTCGCGCAGCAGCTCGGGCGTGAGCTGGAAACCCGGGATGAACTCCGCGAGGTAGTCGCCCTGGGGCAGCTCGAACGCGAGGACCCGCGGGGCGAGCCCCAGCTGCGCGGCTTGGTTCTGGGCCGTGATGGCGGCGGCTCGGTCCACACCCCACCGCGCCGCGTCGGCGTCGCACAGCCGCAGGGCGTAGCGGTCTCCGCCGGACTCCACCACGAGGTTCACGTTGCTCGCCCCACCCTGGAGCATCGCCAAGGTGACCTCGCCACGCATGAGGTCCGCAGCCTGGCGGTCGAGAAAGCTCACGGCCTGCTCGTAGACCTCGTCGCTGACGCCGGGCAGGGCACGGTAGGTGCGTTGCGTCGTGGCGGGCATGTGATGGCTCCCTTGGATCACGTGGCGTGGTGGCAGCTCAGGCCGCGGTGGCGGGCTTCATGGCTATGACACCCTGTCGGTAGCCACCTTCGCGGAAGGCGAGCTTCTCGAAGAGGGCCAGGGCCCGGTCGTGGGGAAGCACCTCCGGTCCGAAGGCGCCGGCCGGGGCACCCGACTCGAGCAGGGTCGTGACGGCACAGGCGGCCCCGAGGCCGGTGCCGCGCGCCATCACCTCGTCGTCGCTTATGGCCAGTGCGCCCAGGACGTCTGCGCCGCGGAGGACCTGGACGAGGACCGCGGTCGTGGCGTGCCGCTCGCGAGCGGGCCGTCGCGAGTAGCGCTCCCACATGAGCCGCCAGAGGAACTCGGCGGGTTCGACCTGCACGCCGCCGACGTCGACCTTCACGTCGGTGTAGCCGAAGCCGATCTGGCCCAGCGTCGAGAATGCCTGGTTGGCCCACTGGGGCAGCAACGCCCCCTTGCAGCTGGCGTACCGCAGGTGTGGGTAGTGCCGTGCCAGGGTTCGCGGCTCGGGGTGCGCCGTGTCGTAGGCCTCCACCTCGCCCAAGGGCTCGGGGAACTGGTACCGACCGGCGGTCGCGGGGACGAACCCCGGGGAGCTCTCCCAGCGGCCGTCGCGCAGGACCGGGCACGGCGAGACCGCCATGTGCAGCATGTGGCGCAGGGGCGCCAGCCCGCCCGGGTCGGTCTCGTGGACCACCCAGGCGACCTCCACGCCGTCGGCGTCGGGGTGCTCGTCGAGGAGCCTCGCGGCCATCCAGTTCGAGACGCCCGGTGAGAGGCCGGCGCCGGTCACGAGCGTGACGCCCGCGCGCTCGGCCTTCTTGTGCAGGGCCAGGATGGCGTCCGTGCACTCGACGTCGTCACCCACGTCGACGTAGGAGATGCCCTGGGTGATGGCGGCGCGGGCGACGGCGTCGGAACCGACGAAGAACGGCCCCGCTAGGTTGAGCACCACGTCGACACCGTCGAGTGGCAGCGTGTCGTCCAGCACGTCCCCCACCCACCCAGTGATGCGCGTGGGGTCCACGGCGACGGCCGCGTCGACCGACTCCTGGAGGCGGTCACACGCCACGAACGTCGCCATGGGGTCGCTCTCCGCGAGGATGGACAGCGCGCTGCGGCCCATCTGGCCGACTCCGACAACGGCGATCCGAGGCACTGACCCTCCCTTGGTTAATGAATGTTCGTTAATCTTGCGTCGCATGGCCCGCACTGTCAACCCTTCTCACCTAGGATCTCGTATGAACATTCGTTCACAACCTCTCCGGCGGAAGCAGGCGTCATGACCCAGACCGTTGAGCACACGCGGGAACGCCTCCTCCAGGCCGCCCTTCGGCGTTTCAGCGAGCGCGGGTTCGCCGCCACGACGGTCAAGCAGATCGCCGCAGACGTGGGGCTGAAGGCGCCCGCGATCTACAACCACTACGCGTCGAAGGAAGAGCTGCTCGTGGCCGCTTCGACCTGGGCCCTGGACGCGTTCCAGAACTACGTGCTCGGCCAGGACGACCCCTCGCAGGGGGACGTCGAACGCCTGGAGGGCCTGGTGCGTCGGCACGTCCTCTACCAACTGACGAACCTCGAGGTGGCCCGAGCCAACGACCTGGTCCTCGACGAGGTCACCATGCAGGAGTCATTACCCCCGGAGATGTCGCGCGACATTCGAGGCCGTATGCGGGTGCACCTGGACCTGTTGACCACGCTCACCTCATCGGTGATCGGGTCGTCGGCGTACCCCGACGCGCGCACAACGGCCCTGGCCATCACCACCCTCTGCGACCGGGTCAACGTGTGGTATCGGCCGGGCGGCCCTTCCTCCGCCGACGAAGTGGCGGACGCCTACTGGGTCTTGGCGAAGCGGCTGCTCGCGATCTAGGCTCGCACACGACATACCGCCCCGACGCTCGATCGAGACATCGACCGTCGGGGCGGCAGAACGGGGTGACCAGTCAGTTGACCTGCGTCCCGGCGGCCTGCTCGCGCAGGACCTCTTCGCTGTCCGTGAGGCCCTCGCCTCGCCGCAGCCGCGGCGCGATGGTCGTCACGTAGTACACGGCCCCGAGCACCAACGGAAGACCGATCAGCCACCATGCGACGGGTAGCCCGCCCTTGGCCGGGTTGGTCGCATCACGCGGCCACATCAAGTTGACCATCATGACGAGGCTGAAGAGCACGCCGTAGATGTTGAGGGCCAAGCCGGCGCGCCCGAGCCTAAAGGGAGCAGCCTGGTGCGGCCAGCCCTTGAGCCGCGCGACGAGCATGACCGACGTCATGAGGAAGTACGCCACGTACATGACCGCCACCGCACCGGCGACGAGGACCACGATGGTGCTCGAGGCCAACAGCGGCAGGGCCGTGATGACGGTGACGACGATGATGGCGCCGATGGGCGCGGCCGTCCGCGTCGATGTGCGGCTCAACACCCCGGAGGCGGGCAGCATGTTGTCGCGCGCCATGCTGAACGCGTGGCGAACGGCGCCAGCCATGAAGGCTGTGCCGCCGAGCAGAGTGATGCACGCGATCACGATGAGATAGACGCTGCTGCCCAGGTCGCCGAGCGCGGACGCCATAACGTCCGAGACGGGGGTCCCGTTGGTGTTGATCGTGGCACGGTCCGGGATGGCCATGAGGATCGCCACGATGAACACCAACCCGGCCACGAACGTCACCGCCCAGGCTCCGAGGACTGCACGCGGCGCCTTGCGGTGCGCGTCGACCGTCTCCTCACCGAGGGTGCCGCCGTTCTCGAACGAGTAGATGACCCAGAGCGAGACGAAGATGCCGCCACCGAGGAAGTTCTTGAGCCACCCCGAGCCGTCTGTCGAGGTCCCGAGGGTGTCGTTGATGATGCTCAGCGGCTGGTGGTGGGGCGCCAGGACCATGACCAGCAACGTGATGACGAAGAAGACGCCCATCTCGAGCGCGACGCCGTACTTGTTGAGGCGGCCAAGGATAGTGATGCCGCCTGCGTTGGCGAGGAACGCCACGATCAGACAGACCGCGGCCATGGCGACGACCTGGCCCTCGGTGCCTTCGATGCCCAGCAGCGGGACGATCGAGGCCGGCAGGACGAAGTAGTAGCCGGTGAGGGTGAAGATCACGCCGAACAGATAGATCCACCCCACCCACCAGCCGACCCTGCGGCCGCCGAGGATCGCCGACCACTGGTACACAGCTCCGGCGTAGGGGTAGTGCGAGGCGAGCTCCGCCCAGAGCAGCGACAGCACGCCCCAGGACAGGCCGACGATGATCCAGCCCCACAGCATCGTGCCCCCGCTGACGCCCAGCGAGAAGCCGAAGAGGCTGAAGAGACCTGCGGCTGCACCCACACCGGAGTAGGTGATCGCCAGGTTTCCGAAGGTGCTTAGCGTGCGGGCAAGGCTGCCGTGCCGCTGGCCTGTGCCACCAGACTCAAGGGGGGCCGTCTCGGACATGTTCACTCCTCTGGGCGCGCATGGGCCACTGTGTGCGCGTCGTAGGCTGCGCTGCCCACGGCGTTGCGAGATGTCGCGAGATTAATGAACATTTGTTAACGACACAATACCCATGAGGAATTTTCTCGTCCCGCTTCGGAGGTGCGTTGCGCCCCGAGTTTCGGTCCATCTGCTGTCTGAGTGCTCCCCGATGATGAGAGCGCTGATAGAGGTGGCGGATGGTGGGACTAAGCGGTACACGACTGAGCAGATCGTGGCGAAACTGCGGGGGCGGAGAAGCTGCAGGCGCAGGGGTCGACGATCCCGGGCGTGTGCAAGCGGCTGGAGATCAGTGAGCAGACGTTCTGCCGGTGGCGGATCAGATACGGGGGGCTGAAGGAGGACGAGGCGCAACGCCTGAAGGCGCTGGAGGCCGAGAACGCCCGGTTGAAGCGGATCGTGGCTGAGCAGGCCTGGACGCGGACTTCTCTGAGATGCAGATCGGGACCTCGGCCCGTCACAGATGGCGAGCAATTGCCCGCCCAGCGTGCGCTCACCGCGTAGCACGTCGTACCCCATGGTTGCCAGCGCGTGGACCAGGCGCGTCGCGCGCCAGCGCTGAGGCGGATACCTCGTGGTGGTCCCGGACGTCGCGGTACGCGCGAGCAACCGGATGCGGCCTTGTCAGACGCGATGGAACATGGATCTCCCGCTCCGGCACGACTGCACGCGGGTTGTCGCAGAAGTCAATCAACTGGTGGTCCCAGCCGCGACCACGAGCCTTGAGAACTTGGCCCGCAGGCAGGGACGGCGCGCCCCGAGGCTCGTCGAGGGCGTCCTTGTTCTGGCGCGTGTCCACCTCCAGGCGACCGTCGGCAGCAAACAGGCGCAGAAGAAGCCACTGACCTTCCGTGGGTCGGCTTGTCACCATCTCGACCGCCGGCCCCGGCACAATCGGGGACATCGCTTCGACACGACCGGTCCTCGCCGTTGGGGCTCGCGCCGGACGGGTGTGGCCGGCCGGCCGCGGAGGCCGCTTCACGCCCGGCGGGTAGCCACCATGGGCAACGTAATACCGTCCCGCGTCGGTTTATCAGCGACCCAGACGCCTTGACGCCGGACCACATGAGCCAGGCCTCGGCTCTGAAGGGCACGCGCCGAGTGCTTGAGCGACTCATCCGGCTAGCCCTCTTCCCGGACACCCCGCAGCTATCCAGTGCAGGACCTCAAGCTGACACTCGTTCAATGGCTTCGCGGCAGGCATGGCGTGTAGTCGACCACGAGAGCACCACACCGACGCGAGTCAGCGGCCCCAATGTGCGGCGCAGGCTCAAGTGAGATGAACACCCGTCCCCACCTGCGGTGGAAGCCTGTCGCGATCCCCGATTTGTGCCCCCGTGTGCCCCCGGATCGCGACCCCGGCGGCCAAACTTCGAGACACCCCGTCCAAGCTGCGACATTTCCGCAGTTCGGACAGGGTGCCCGATCGTGGAGCTGAGGGGATTCGAACCCCTGACCTTCTCATTGCGAAGGCCTCCGTGCCCCACCGCATCGGCTGCCGCTGTGCTCGGCAGACACTCCGCCGGGTGCATCCAATGCACGGTGTGAACTTCCGGGAGCACAAAGGGGGCACAAGCAGTCGGCTCGCTAGACGCGTCGCGCTGGACCGTCCTGCGATGCGCAAAGGCGACGGATTTACAGGACGCCGTATGCCGTCCGCTCACCAGCGGAGACGCGGCTCACGAGCGAACTTCGCCGCGAATTCGCCACGGACCCGGGCACAGGGTCGGGTGCTGCCATGGCCAGTCGGACCTGAAGTGTGCGCGCCCGATCGCCTTCCTGTTGCGGGCCGCCCTTCTTGGGCTACAGCCCCTTAGGGTGCCAATCGGTCGGCCGAGGCCCCGGCCCGCGTCGTGACACCGCGCGGAGTCGAGCCCAGCAAGAGAGGACTGTCATGAAGATCAGCGCCGGAACCCCCATTCCAACCGGAGGCAGCGAGCTCGTCGCGGCGATACAGGACGCACGACGGGGGCTGAGCGCCGTTGCGGTCGTCGCCGACGAGGCCGGCAACCTCATGGGCCCCTTCTCCTGCCTACCGCACTCGCCCGAGATCGGCGATGCACTGCAGCGGGTCGGCACCGCGATCCGTACCGGGTCGACGCTCGACCGCACCGTGACCGAGGCCGTGATCCTCACTGTGGCGCAGCACTGGCAGGCCGACTACGAGTGGTACGCCCACACGGCCGTGGCCCGCATGGAGGGGCTGCTGACGGAGGCGGAGCTGGAGCTCATCCGGACGGGGCAAGCGGGGCTCGCCCACGGCGCCGCGGACCTGGCCGCCGCCTTCACCCGCGAGCTCCTGGCGGGGCGGCCGCCTTCCCGGGAGCTGGAGACCCGGCTGATGGACGTTCTCTCCACCCGCGAGGCGGTGGAGGTGGTCATGGTCGCCGGCTACTACAGCGCCCTGGCGCTGCTGATCCGTGCCTTCGAGACGCCGATGCCCGGGAGCGCGGACGCCGGCTCGGCGTGAGGGCCGGCCCGGCTCGTATCCTGCTCGCCAGGCAGGACACACGTGGCGGCGCCTCGGGAAGGGCTGGGTGGCCAGTGCAGGCATCAGGCAAGGCGCAGCCGGCCTTCCGGCGACTGAGGAACGAGCTGCGCAACGCGGTGCTCGCCGGGACGTACCCGGCCGGCGTCGCGCTGCCCACCGAGGCCGAACTGGCCCTCGAGTACGGCGTGAGCCGGCAAACGGTGCGGCGAGCATTCCAGGACCTCGTCGCCGAGGGACTGGTGTCCCGCACCCCGGGCAGGGGGACCTTCGCCGTCCAGGAGGACGGTCGCTACCTGCGCCAGTTCGGCTCGGTCGAGGACCTCATGGCGCTCTCGGCTGACAGCCAGATGGAGCTGTTGAAGCCCCTTCGGGACGTCGTTGACCCCACAGCTGCCGGCCGGCTCCGGCTCGGTGACGACCACGTGGCCCGCGCGGTGTTCGTGAGGTTGCACCGAGGAGAGGCCTTCTCGCACACCGTGGTCTTCCTGCCTCCCCCCGTCGCGGCCCGCCTCGGGGAGGTGCCGGAGCTCTCCACCCCGGGTTCACGGAGCCAGGTCACGGTGATCGCCCTGCTGGACCGGGCGCTTGCACGGCCCATCCAGGACGCCGAGCAGAGCATCACCGTCGCACGGGCGCCGGACGCGGTCGCCGAGGCCCTCGACCTCGAAGCGGGGACGCCCGTGCTCCGCATCGACCGCACGTACTTCGACACGGCCGGCACTCCGGTCGAGCTTGCGATCAGCCACTTCAACCCCGACCGGTACTCCTACCGCGTTCGCCTGCGGCGCAACCCGGGTTGAACCTGGACGGCGCAACCCGAGCTGTGCCGCCGGGCCCCGCCCACTTGACTGGCGCCGTACTTGGTCCGCAATATGGCCGTACATTTCGCGACCGCCCAACCGCGAGCTCGGTGACCGGACGACGTCCCTGACCTCGGGTGCGGGTGATCTCCTCGCGGACGACCCAGACGCCCCCTCCCCCGGCAGGAGCAGCAGCCGTGACCTCCCCCGCCCACGAGCTCGCCGACTGGGCTGCGTCCCTGACGCCCACTGCGGACGACCTCGCCCTGGCTGACCGGGCGCTGCTCGACACCGTCGCCGTCGCCGTCGCCGCGCGCGAGCACCCCGTCACCCGGATTGCCTCCGACCTCCCCGACGCCGCGCGGTGGGCGGTCGCGGGCCACGTCCTCGACTTCGACGACCTGCACATGGCCTCGACGACCCATGTCAGCGTCGTGTGCGTGCCGTCGACGCTCGCCACCGGGGGCGACGCGCGTGCCTACCTCGCCGGGGCGGGGGTCATGGCACGGCTCGGCACGGCGCTCGGCTGGCCCCACTACTCAGCCGGCTGGCACGCGACCTGCACCGCCGGCGCGCCGGCCGCCGCCGTCGCGGCCGGGACTGCGCTGGGCCTCGACGCCGGCCGGCTCGCCGACGCGATCGCCCTCGCCCTTCCGGCCGCAGGTGGCGTCCAGCTGGCATTCGGCAGTGACACCAAGTCGCTGCAGGTGGGGTTCGCCGCGGAGGCCGGGGTGCGGGCCGCTGCGCTGGCTGCCGCAGGGGCCACCGCCGACCCCGGAGCCCTCGAGCAGTGGATCGATCTCGTCGGCGGGGACCCGGCCGCCCTCGACCTCGGCGGACCGGCCGTGCCGGGAGGGCTGGCTATCAAGGTCTATCCGTGCTGCTACGCCCTGCAGCGCCCGATCAGCGCCTTGGCCGACCTGGCCCGGGACGGCCTCGACCCGGCGACGGTCACGCGGGTCGTGCTGCGCACGCCCAGGGGCACCGTGGCGCCACTGACCCACCACCGGCCGCAGACCGGGCTGCAGGCCAAGTTCAGCCTCGAGTACGCGGCCGCGGCAGCCCTGCTCGACACGCACCAGGGCTTCGCGAGCTTCACCGACGAGGCGGTACGCCGTCCCGAGGCCCAGCGCCTCGTCGAGCTCGTCGAGGTCGAGCTGTCCGAGGGCGGCGACTGGCTGCTCGCCGGCGAGCTCGAGGCGCAGGTGCACACCGGTGCCACCGTCCGGCAGGCACGGCTCCGGCTGCCGCCCGGCTCACCCGACCGGCCGCCGACCCGCGAGGAACTGGCGACCAAGGTGGCCGACTGCCTCGCCGGCACCGACGTCGACCCGTCCGCGATCACCTGGCCACGCGCCGCGGACATCCTGCGCCGCTGGTTCTGACCCCCGACGACCCCAGATCTTGACCGCGCACGGCCTAGAGAGGACACCCATGGAGGGACTGAACGAGGAGGAGCGGGCCGTCGTCGAGACGGTCCGGGACTTCGTGAACCGGGACGTCAAGCCGGTCGCCCAGGAGCTGGACCACACGAACACCTACCCCGAGAAGCTCATCGAGCAGATGAAGCACCTCGGCATCTTCGGACTCGCGATCCCCGAGCCCTGGGGCGACGTCCGGGTGAGCACCCCGTGCTACGCGCTGGTCACCGAAGAGCTCTCCCGCGGCTGGATGAGCCTGGCCGGCGCCATGGGCGGTCACACCGTGGTGGCCAAGCTCATCCTCGACCACGGCACCCAGGAGCAGAAAGACTCCTACCTGCCGCGGATGGCGACCGGCGAGCTGCGCGCAACGATGGCGCTCACCGAACCCGGTGGCGGCTCGGACCTGCAGGCGATGCGCACCACGGCCCGGCGAGACGGCGACCACTACGTCGTCAACGGCTCCAAGACGTGGATCACCAACGCACGCCGGTCCGGCCTCGTCGCCCTGCTGTGCAAGACGGACGCGACCGCGCAGCCCGCCCACAAGGGCGTGAGCATCCTGCTCGCCGAGAAGGGCCCCGGGTTCACGCTCTCGCGCGACCTGCCCAAGCTCGGCTACAAGGGTGTCGAGAGCTGTGAGCTGTCCTTCGACGACTTCCGCGTGCCGACCTCCGCCCTGCTCGGCGAGCACGAGGGCCGCGGGTTCGCGCAGATGATGCGCGGGCTGGAGATCGGCCGGATCCAGGTGGCCTCGCGCGCGCTCGGTGTCGGGCGGGCCGCTCTGGAGGACGCCCTGCGTTACGCCCAGGAGCGTGAGAGCTTCGGGGTGCCGATCTGGAAGCACCAGTCGATCGGCAACTACCTCGCCGAGATGGTCACCAAGCTCACTGCGGCCCGCCAGCTCGTGCTCCACGCCGCCCGGCGGTTCGACTCCGGGGAGCGGGCCGACATGGAGGCGGGCATGGCCAAGCTCTTCGCCTCGGAGGCGGCGATGCAGATCGCCCTGGACGCGGTCCGGATCCACGGCGGCTACGGCTACTCCACCGAGTTCGACGTCGAGCGCTACTTCCGGGACGCCCCCCTGATGATCGTCGGCGAGGGCACGAACGAGATCCAGCGAGGCGTCATCGCCCGCCAGCTGGTGAGCCGCGGATCGGTGGCGCCCTGACATGGCTGCGACGGATGCCATGACGGGGCCGGCCGGGCTCGCGCGCTCCCTGCTCTTCGTGCCCGGTCACCGCCCCGACCGGTTCGACCGCGCGGCCGCCAGCGGGGCCGACCTCGTGGTCTGCGACCTCGAGGACGCCGTCGCCGGCGCGGCCAAGGACACCGCCCGCGATCAGGTCACCGGCTGGTTGGACACCGGCGGCTCCGCGGCGGTGCGGATCAACGCCGCCGGAACGCCCTGGTATGCCGCGGACTGCGCCGCCCTGCGGGGACTGGACGGCCTCTCGGCGGTGATGGTGCCCAAGGCCGAGGACCCCGACGCGTTGGGCAGCTTGGCCGCGAGCCTGGTTGGCATCCCCGTCGTGGCGCTCGTCGAGACCGCCCTGGGGCTGCACCGAGTCGTCGACCTGGCGTCGGTGCCCGGCGTGGTCCGCCTGGCGTTCGGCTCGGTCGACTTCGCGCTGGACACCGGTTGCGCCCAGGACGACACCGCCCTGCTCCACGCCCGCTCGAGCCTCGTCGTCGCCTCCCGGGTGGCGGGGGTGGCCCAGCCGGTCGACGGCGTGACCGTCGCGCTCGACGACCCGAACGCCGCCGGCCGTGACGCCACGCAGGCACGGCGGCTCGGCTTCACCGGCAAGCTCTGCGTGCACCCACGCCAGGTCCCGGCCGTCAACGCCGCCTTCACCCCCAGCGCCGAGGAGGTGGACTGGGCCCGACGCGTCGTCGCGGCTGCCGGCGACGGGGCGGCGAGCCGGGTGGACGGGGAGATGGTCGACGTCCCGGTCCTCGAGCGGTCCCGCCGCATCCTGGACCAGGCCGAGCTGTGGACCCGCTCCGAGACGGGGAGGTCCTGATGCTCCCGCTGGAGGGAATCACGGTCGTCGCGCTCGAGCAGGCCGTCGCCGCACCGTTCGCCACCCGCCAGCTCGCCGACCTCGGGGCGCGGGTCATCAAGGTCGAGCGCGCCGCAGGAGATTTCGCCCGCGGGTACGACGAGACCGTCAACGGCATGTCCAGCTACTTCGCCTGGCTCAACCGCGGCAAGGAGAGCATCACCCTGGACGTCAAGGACCCGGCCGACCGGGACCTGCTCGCGGCGATGCTCGCCCGGGCCGACGTCTTCGTGCAGAACCTGG
Organism: Pedococcus sp. NPDC057267; assembly: GCF_042668795.1. NCBI lineage: Bacteria > Bacillati > Actinomycetota > Actinomycetes > Micrococcales > Intrasporangiaceae > Pedococcus > Pedococcus sp. NPDC057267. The sequence goes on from NZ_JBHUYG010000035.1 coordinate 21,643, forward strand.
CGCCCGGCGCGGCCGACCGTCTCGGGCTCGACGAGCGGAGCCTGCGCGATCGCCACCCACGGCTCATCGGCTGCTCGATCTCGGGCTACGGCGACGAGGGCCCCTACCGCACGAAGAAGGCGTACGACCTGCTCGTGCAGTGCGAGACCGGGCTGCTGTCGGTCACCGGCACACCGGAGGCCCCCGCCAAGGCGGGGATCTCGGTCGCCGACATCGCGGCGGGGATGTACGCCTACACCGGCGTGCTGACCGCTCTCTACGAACGTGAACGCACCGGGCAGGGCACGAGCTTCTCTGTGGCGATGCTGGACGCCCTCGGTGAGTGGGCCAGCCAGCCGTACCTGTTCGCCCGGTACGGCGGCGCGCCGCCGCCGCGCAGCGGGGCGGAGCACGCGAGCATCGCCCCGTACGGCCCCCACCGCGCCGGCGACGGGGCGCAGGTGTTCATCGGTGTGCAGAACGAGCGGGAGTGGGCCGCGTTGTGCGAGCAGGTGCTCGGCCGGCCGGAGCTGGCCGGCGACCCGCGATTCTGCACCAACCCGCGCCGGGTGGAGCACCGCGCCGAGCTGACCACACTGCTGGAGGCGGCGCTGGCCCACCTCACCGCCGCGGAGGTGACCGACCTGCTCGACCAGGTCGGCATCGCCAACGCGCGGATGCGCACCATGGCCGAGTTCGGGGAGCACCCCCAGCTCGCCGCCCGGGACCGCTGGCGCGAGGTGGACTCCCCCGCCGGGCCGGTGCGCTCGATGCTCCCGCCGGTGACCGTCACCGGTCGCGAGGCCGCGATGCGCCCGATCCCGGCAGTGGGCGAGCACAGCGAGGCGCTGTGGGCTGAGTTCGCCACGCGCCCGGACGGCGACGGACCGGAGGCCACCTCATGAGCCTGGGCGCGGCGCCCGGGCCCGTCGCCCGGCGGACCGAGCTGGTCACGCCCGAACCGGCCGAGGCGCTCGCCGGCCTTCTCGACATCGACCCGCCGGCGAGCACCGACGGGCTGCCCCCGCTGTGGCACTGGGTCTACCTGTTGGAACGACGCCGCGAGAGCGAGCTGGGTCCCGACGGACACCCCACCCGTGGCATCCCCGCGCCGCCCGGCCCCGGGCGGCTGCGGATGTTCGCAGGCGGGCGGGTGACGGCATACGGCCTGCTGCGCTTCGGCGCGGAGGCGACGCGGTCCACGCGCGTCCTGCGCTCGGTCGAGAAGCAGGGCCGCTCCGGCCCGCTGACCTTCGTCACCGTCCGCAGCGAGGTCGAGCAGGAGGGCCGGCTCGTCGTGGCGGAGGAGCAGGACATCGTCTACCGCGAGGCCGGCAGCACGCTCACCGGCACCCGGGGCGCCACGCCGGATCCTCGCGCCGCGGCGGACGCGGCCGACGCGCCCGCCCCCTCGACGCCCGCCTCGGACGCCCCCGCGTCGGAGGGCCACCGGCTCCAGCTCGCCGTCGACCCGGTGCTGCTCTTCCGGTTCTCCGCCCTGACGTACAACGCCCACCGCATCCACTACGACCAGGCGTACGCCGCCGCCGAGGGCTACCCAGGCCTGGTCGTGCACGGTCCTCTGCAGGCCTTGCTCATGGGCGAGGCCGTGCGCCGGTCCGGCGTGCCGGTGCTCGGCCGCGAGTTCGCCTACCGGCTGGTCGCGCCCACGTATGGCGCGCAGCCGCTCACGGTGACGACCGGGGACGGCGCGCCCGGCGTGGTGGAGGCCTCCGTGCACGACGGGTCGGGCGTACGCACCGCCACGAGCACCCTGTCCCGAGGGACGCGCTGACCCGCCGCCCGCGTGGGCGACGGGTCAGCGCTCCGGCCCGCGAGCGCCGGGGGATGCGCCCGCGGAGGCCCTCAGGCGATGCCCAGGTAGCTCTCCCGGACCCGCTCGTCGGCGAGCAGCTCTCCGGCCATGCCGGACAGGGCGACCCGGCCCGTCTCGAGGACGTAAGCCCGCTCGGCCACGGACAGGGCCGCGTCGACGTCCTGCTCGACGAGCAGGATCGACGTCCCGGACGCGGCGATGTCGGGGAGCCGCTCGATGATCTCGTCCACGACGACGGGCGCGAGCCCGAGCGACAGCTCGTCGATCATCATCAGCTCCGGCTGGCTCATCAGTCCGCGGGCGATCGCGCACATCTGCTGCTCGCCGCCGGACATGCTGCCCGTCACCTGCTCCATCCGCTCCCCCAGCCGTGGGAAGAGCTCGACCACACGCTCCAGGTCGGTGTTCTTCGTGCGCCAGCCGCCGAGCTTGAGGTTCGCGCGCACCGTCAGGCCGGGGAACAGGCGTCGTCCCTCGGGCACGTGCGCGATGCCGAGGTCGACGATCTGCTCGATGGACAGGCCCCGCAGCGACCGTCCCCGGAACGCCACCGAGCCGTCCCGGACCTCCGCCATGCCGGACAGAGCCCGCAGCAGGGTGGTCTTGCCGGCGCCGTTGGGGCCCACGAGGGCGACGACCTCGCGTTCGCGGACGTCGAGGTCGACGTCCCACAGCACCTGCACACGGCCGTAGCCCGCGCTCACGTTCCTGACCTCGAGCATCAGCGCTTCCCTCCGCGTCGTTGGGCGTAGCGGTGACCGAGGTAGGCCTCGACCACCCGGGGGTCGGACAGGACCTCGCGGGGGTCGCCCGCGGTGAGGACCTTGCCCTGGTGCAGGACGAGCACCTGGTCGCTGATCGCCAGGATCGCCCGCATCACGTGCTCGACGACGACGATCGTGATCCCGCGCGCCTTGAGCTGGCCGATGAGCTCCAGGCTGGGCTCGATCTCGCTGTGCCGCAGGCCGGCCATCACCTCGTCGAGCAGGAGCAGCCGGGGCCGCAGGGCGAGCGCCTTGGCGAACTCCAGCCGCCGCGCGTCGGCGACGGACAACTCGCCGGGAGCCCGGTTGCCGAGGTGGGCCAGGCCCACTTCCTCGAGCACCTCGTCGGCAGCCTCGCGCGCCTTGGACATCAGGCCGGTGCCGTGCGGGCCGTAGAGGATCCCGACCGCGACGTTCTCCCGGACCGTCATGCCGCGGAACGGCTTGACGATCTGGAAGGTGCGAGCCACACCGGCGTGGGCGATCACCCACGGCCGGGCGCCGGTGAGGTCCTTGCCGTCGATGAGCACCGTGCCCGAGGTCGGCTTGATGTGACCAGTGACGAGGTTGATGAACGTGCTCTTGCCGGCCCCGTTGGGTCCGATCACGCCGAGGGTCTGCCCTTCGGGGACGCTGAACGACACGTCCGACACGGCGTGCAGCCCACCGAAGCGACGGCCGAGGCCCTGGGTCTGCAGGACGGGGGTCGCTGGTGTCGCGCTCACAGGCGGTACCTCCGGACGTTCGCGAGCAGGGAGCACTCCCCGGTGCGCCGGGCCTCGCGCACGTAGTTGACGGCGCCCTGCGGGAGCAGGACCACGGCGAGGATGATGATCGCCCCGAGCAGGAACGTGTGGATGCTCGTGTAGTTCTGCCGCAGGTACTCCGACAGGAACTGCAGGGCGACAGCGCCGAGCAGCGGTCCGAGGACCGTGCCGCTGCCGCCGATGACGACCATCACGACCATGAGGACCGTGATGTCGACGTCGAAGAGGCGCTCGGGGAAGATCGTCACCTGCTGGAAGGCGTAGGTCGCGCCGACCAGCCCGGTGAGGAAGCCGGACAGGGCGAAGGTGACCACCTTCGTGCGCGTGGTGTTGATCCCCATGGCCGCGGCCGCGTCCTCGTCCTGGTGGATCGCCTTGAGCGCGAACCCGAACTTGTTGCGGGCCACGAGGGCCGACACCAGCACCGCGACCGCCGCCAGGGCGAGGAACAGCAGGTAGAACCCGTCGTTGCCCAGGTAGGCGGTCGTCGCCTCCTTGCCCACCGTGGGCAGCGTGATGCCCGCGCCGCCGCCGGTGAGGTCCGGCAGGTTGGTGACGACCTCGCGCATGCCCTCGGCCACGCCGAGAGTGGCGATCGCGAAGTAGTGCCCCTTGAGGCGCAGCAGCGGTATGCCGATCAGCGCGCCGAACACCGCCGCGACGATGCCGCTGAGCACGAGCGAGAGCCAGAAGCTGAGGTGCCAGTGGCTCATCGCGACCGCGGTGAAGTAGCCGCCGATGCCGAAGAACACCACCTGGCCGAACGAGGCGTAGCCCGCGAAGCCACCGATGAGGTTCCACGCCTGGGCCAGTGCGACGAACATGAAGATCGCCGAGACGGTGCGCTCCTGGCCGGAGTAGAGCTGGCTCTGCAGCCCGAGGGCCGCGAGCAGCAGCAGCAGCCCCAGCGCCCAGGGGAGGTATGCGCGCCAGCGCGGCTCCGCCGCGGTCCGGGCCGGGGCAGCGGTCGTCTCGCCCGTCTCGGTCTGCGTGGTCATCAGACCTCCAGCCGGGCGGCGTAGTACGCGCGGCCGACCAGTCCCGAGGGCCGGACGATCAGCACGATGACGAGGACGAGGAACGCCAGCGCGTTGACCCAGGTGCCGGGCAGGTACTGGCCGCCCCAGGCCTCGACCAGCCCGATGACCAGGCCACCGACCAGCGCGCCGTACATGTTGCCCAGGCCGCCGAGCACGGCAATGACGAAGGACAGCAACGTGTACCCGGCCGCCGTGGAGGGGTTGAACGTCCCCACGGTGCCGACCATGGCCCCGGCCATGCCGGCCAGCGCGGCCGCGATGGCGAAGGTCAGCGCGTAGACGTGCCGGGCGCGGATGCCCATGAGGCGCGCCGCGCCGCGGTCCATGCCGGTCGCCATGATCGACAGGCCCGTGCGGGTGCGGTTGACCAGCGCCACGAGCGCGACGGTCACCGCGATCGCGACGAGGAAGGCGAGCAGCCGGCCGAGCGGCACCCGGACGCCACCCAGCGCGAGGCTGTGGCCGGCATACGAGGTCTGGATGCTGCGGTAGTCCGCCGAGAACGCGATGTTCATGCCCTGGGTGATGAGCAGGTCGAGCCCGAACGTCAGCAACAGGGTGATGAAGATCGGGCCGTTGACGACCAGGTTGATCAACCACCGCTGGAGCACGTAGCCGAGGACGAACAGCACGGCGGCCGAGACGAACATCCCGAGGAACGGGTCGAGCCCGAGCCACGCGTTGACCTGCCAGCCGATGTACGCCCCGAGGATCACGAACGAGCCGTGCGCCAGGTTGACGATGTTCATCACCCCCCAGACGAGGGAGAAGCCGACCGCGATGAGGGCGAGCAGACCGCCCTGCAGGAGCCCGTAGATGGTGGCCTGGAGGAATGCGCTCACGGCTTGGTACCGGGCCAGATGAGCTTGGCCTCGGCGGAGTCGGTGGGCCACACGGTCACGGCCTTGCCGTTCTGGACCTGGATGACCGCCATCGGCTTGTAGACGTTCTGGCCGGTGGAGTCGAACTTGATCTTGCCGAAGAACGACGTGGTGTCCAGGCCGGCGAGGGCGTCACGGACCTTGTCGGGGCTGGTGCTCCCGGCCTTGTCGGCGGCCATCACGAGGGCGAGGCACGCGGCGCTGGCCTCGGCGTCGTGGTAGTCGGGGGCGTGCCCGAACTTCTTCTGGATGTCGGCGGCGTACTGCTTGGCCGTGCCGAAGTACTTGTCCTCGCCCTTGGTGGAGTCGGTCCACTGGCTGGACCCGAGGACGCCCTCGGCCTGGGTGCCCAGGGTCTTGGCGAAGTCCGGGGTCGGCGGTGCAACGGTCTCACCGAAGCCGGCCGGGGTGACGCCGAGCTCCTTGGCCTGCTTGACGATGGCGACACCCTCGACCAGGTGCACCGAGCCGATGATGACGTCCGGCTTCTCGCCCTTGACCTTGGTGAGCGAGGAGCTCACGTCGGAGGCGCCGTTGGGGAAGTACTGCGGCTGCATGACGGTGAAACCCTTGTCCTTGGCGGTCGCCATGCCGCCCTCGGTGACCGTCTTGGAGAAGCCGTCGTCGGCGGAGAGGAAGACCACCGTCTTCGGCTTCGGCTGGGCCAGGTCGGCGATCGCCTTGACGATCGACGACGCGTACTCCGTCGCCGGCGAGAGGACCGCGAAGGTGCGCTTGTAGCCCTTGGAGAAGATCTTGTTGTCCGCGCCGGCCGAGTCGACCATGACCTGGCCGTTGCGCTCGATGACGGCAGCCTGCGCCTCGGTGTTGGCCGAGCCGTACGAGCTGAGGATGAGCTTGACGCCCTTGTCGTTGAACTGGTCGACGAGCTGGGCCGCGGTGTCCGGCTTGGACGTGTCGTCCTGGTACTGGATGGCGAGCTTGACCTTCTTGCCGCCGATGTCGACACCGCCCTGGGCGTTCACCTTGTCCTGGCAGAGCTGGTAGCCCTCCTGGGTGAGCTGGCCCTCCCGGGCGAGCTTGCCGGTCAGCGACAGCGAGGCGCCGATGGTGAGGGTGCCGCTCCCCGCGCCGTTACTGGCCCCCGCTTCCCCCTTGGACCCGCAGGCAGCCAGCGCGAGGGAACAGGCGGCAACGGACGTGGCCACAACGATTTTCTTCGACCTCACAGCACACACCTCTCGAACAGGAGGAATCGGGTGATGCACTGTATACAGTGACCTGCGCCACATGGCAAGGATTTGAATATTGGATCCGAAGCCGCCGGCGCCAGCCCTAGCCTCACCCGTGGCAGCCCACCGGCTCGGCCGACTGCGCCTGTCAGAGGTCCGCGGCGTCGGGCAGTGGGGCGGCTTCGCCCATCGACATCTCGAGCTCGGCGCGGGCCGTCCGGATGCTCTGCTCGATGATCGCGCGCACCCGTGCGTCGTCCGCGTCCCGCAGCGCCTGCACCATCTCGACCCGCTCTTGCTGCATCTGCGGCCGGGAGCCGATGACGTGGGCGTGCACCCGCGCGTACGGTTCGACGAGGTTGAGCACCTGCACGACGAGGCGCACGCTGTGCCGCTGGCCGGACAGCTCGTAGAGCCGGCGGTGGAAGCGGTAGTTGAGGCTCGACCACTCCTCGGACTGCTCCGGCTGGAGCGCCTGCATCGCCTCGACCAGCCGGGCGAGGTCGTCGACGTCCCGTCGGCCGGCGTGCGCGACGATGTCGGCAGCCAAGGGTGGCTCCAGCTGCATCCGCAGGCTGTACAGCTCCTGGACCTCGCCGACGTTGAGCTCGGTGACGACCGCGCCCAGCCCGGGTTTCATGATGATGAGGCCCTCACCGACGAGGGTACGCAGCGCCTCGCGCAGCGGGATCCGGCTGACGCCATAGCGGCGGGCCAGCTCGTCCTGGTTGAGCGCCTGGCCCGGCGGGATGGCCCGCTCACGGACGGCGCGGCGCAGCGCGGTGGCGATCTCGTCAGGACGCATGTGACCTCTCCTGTGACCCGAGCCCGATCGGCAGACGCAGGGCGGCCACGACGCCTCCTGCCAGCAGGATGATGACGGTACTGACTTCCCCGGCCCAACCAAAGGCCCCGAAGAACAACCCGCCGACGAAACCGGCGACGCTCGACCCGAGGTGGTAGCCGAACAGGTAGAGGGACGAGGCCTGCGCGCGCTGGCGGGTGGCCCAGGCGTTGACCCAGCCGCTCGTGACCGAGTGCGCCCCGAAGAAGCCGAAGACCATGGCGGCGGTCCCGGCGAGCACCAGAGGCAGCCAGCCGGACAGGGAGGCGAGTGCGCCGGCGGCCATGATGGCGAGCCCGAGGTAGAGGACGCTGCGCCGGCTGCGCCGGTCGGCGAGGCGGCCCATCCAGTTCGCGCTGACCGTGCCGAAGACGTAGAGGCCGAAGACGAGCGCCGCCGCAGAGGAAGGCAGGTGGAAGGGCGGGCCCGCGAGGCGGTACTGCAGGTAGTTGAAGTACGACACCAGGCTGCCCATGAGGACGAAACCGCAGACGGCGAGCCGCCGGATCACCGGGTCCGCGAGTGGGCCTCGCATCGCTGCCAGCCGCTCGCGCAGGCCGCCCGGCGCCGCGACGAAGTTGCGCGAGGACGGCAGGCGCAGGGCCACCCAGGCCCCGCCGAGCAGGCAGAGGCCACCGACGACGGCGAGGGCGACGCGCCAGGACAGGACGCTGGACAGCAGTCCCCCGGCGAGCCGACCGGTCATGCCGCCCAGCCCCGTGCCGCTGATGTAGAGCCCCATCGCGGTACCCAGGCCGGCGGGGTGGAACTCCTCTGCGACGTACGCCATCGCCACCGCTGGCAGACCGGCGAGCACCAGCCCGGTGAGCACGCGCAGCCCCAGCAGGACCGCGAAGCTGGGGCTCGCGGCAGCACCGAGCGTGAGCACTGCGGCCCCCAGCAGCGACCCCACCAGCAGCGACCGTCGGCCGAGCCCCTCCGACCACGAGGCTGCGACGATGACGGCCACGGCGAGGGGCAGCGTGGTGAAGGACAACGTCAGGCTCGCAGCGGCAGGCGAGACGTCGAAGGCGGCGCTCACCGCGGGCAGCGTGCCCTGCACGACGTAGAGCAGGGAGAACGCCATGAAGCCGGCGCCGAAGAGCACGGCGCTGGCCTGGCGGTACTCCCGCGTGCCTCGATGCAGGTGGGTGGCCGGGACGCTCACGGGTGGGTGACCTCCTTGCGCGGAGTGTATACACCGGATAACCCATGCCGACAGCGTTTCCGGAGGCGGGAGGCTGCAGCGGGGCCACGTGGGAAGCCTGGAAGCCGCAGCCCCGCAACGCGGATAGGAGGCGCCGGTTTGGATCCAGTATCCGATAGGGTGCGCAAGGTGAGCGCACCCGGACCGCTGGACGGTGTCGTCGTGGCGGACTTCAGCCGCGTGCTGGCCGGCCCCTACGCCACGATGCTGCTCGCCGACCTCGGGGCGACGGTGGTCAAGGTCGAGTCGCCGACTGGTGACGACACGCGGCACTGGGGCCCGCCATGGACCCCCGACGGGCATAGCACCTACTACCAGTCGATCAACCGCAACAAGCGCAGCGTGGTGCTGGACCTGTCCAGCGAGGAGGGCCGCCGCCGGGGCCTGGCCCTGGTGCGACGTGCGGACGTGCTGATCGAGAACTTCCGCACGGGGAGCCTCGAGCGGCTCGGTTTCGACGACGCGACGCTGTCGGAGCTGAACCCTCGCCTCGTCCACTGCTCGATCACCGGCTTCGGCGCGGGCGCCGGGGCCGGCGTGCCGGGGTACGACTTGGTCGTGCAGGCCGTCTCGGGTTTGATGAGCCTCACCGGCCCGGACGCGGCCACCCCGACCAAGACCGGCATCGCGACCGCCGACGTGCTCACCGGCCTGCACGCCGCGATCGGGATCCTCGCCGCGCTGCGCCACCGCGACGCCACCGGGGTCGGTCAGCGCGTCGAGCTCAACCTGCTGTCCTCGATGCTCTCCGGCCTGGTCAACTTCGGCGGCGCCTACGCCCTGACCGGCGACCTGTCGCACGGCATGGGCATCCGCCACCCCAGCATCTGCCCGTACGAGGAGTTCGAGACCGCGGACCGGTTGCTCGTCGTCGCCGCCGGCAACGACCGGCAGTTCCGCGCGCTGTGCGGCTGCCTGGGTCTGACCGGGCTCGCCGACGACCCACGGTTCGCGACCAATGCCCAGCGCGTGGCCCACCGCGGGGAGCTGAAGGCCCGGATCACCGCGGTGCTCCGCACCCGTTCGGCGGACGAGTGGTTCGCGGCGCTGACCCCTGCCGGGGTGCCCTGCGGGCCACTCAACGACGTCGGCCAGGGCATGGCCCTTGCCGAGCAGCTCGGGCTCGAGCCGATCGTCGACGTCGACGGCTCTGCCCAGGTCGCCAACCCGTTGAGGTTCTCGGCGACGCCGGTGAGCTACCGTCGTCCTCCGCCCGGTCTCGGCGGGGACGAGGAGGAGGTCCTCGCCTGGCTCGACCACGACGAGGAGCCCACGTGAGCGCGACGTTCCGGAAGCCGCCGACCGCCCAGGAGGCGGTGCTCGCCGAGCTGCGCCGGTTCATCGCCACCGGCCGGCTGCGCCCCGGCGAGCAGATCGTCCAGGACGCGCTTGCGCTCGAGCTCGGCGTCAGCCGGGTGCCCCTCCGCGAGGCGCTGAAGATCCTCGAGGGCGAGGGGCAGGTCACCTACCTGGCGCACCGGGGCTACTTCGTCACCCAGCTCTCACTGTCGGACCTGCTCGAGGTCTACCGCATCCGCGAGATCCTCGAGGCCGAGGCGGTGCGGGTGGCGGTTCCGCAGATGACGACCGAGGACGTCGACCGCCTCGAGGAGGCCGAGCGCGAGGTGCAGGCTGCCGCCGCGGAGGCCGACGTGGTGACGATGACGCAGGCAAACCGCCGGTTCCACTTCGCCCTCATCGAGGCCTGCGGACTGCCCCGCCTGGTGCGGATCATCCGACTGCTCTGGGATGCCACGGAGGTCTACCGCTCCGTGTACTACACCGAGCCGCACAACCGCGAGCTCGTCGACGCCGAGCACCGCGGTCTGGTCGCGGCCGTGAAGGCCGGGGATGTCGAGCGCGCCCTGCACGTGCTCGACGAGCACCGCCAGCACGCCATCGCGGCCTTGCGGCCCGTGCTCGAGCAGGTCGCCACGGGCCAGGACGACGACGCGGCGCCGGCTCGCCCGGACGGATCCCCTGGCGCCGGGCTGGGCCCGACGCCGGAGGAGCTCCACCTCAGCTGAACGCGCCGACGCCGGTCAGCGCCTGGCCGATGACCAGGGTGTGCACCTCGGAGGTGCCCTCGTAGGTCAGCACCGACTCCAGGTTGTTGGCGTGGCGCAGGACGGGGTACTCCAGCGTGACGCCGTTGGCCCCGAGGATCGTCCGGCACTCGCGGGCGATGGCGATGGCCTCGCGGACGTTGTTGAGCTTGCCCAGGCTCACCTGGCGGGCCTCGAGCCTGCCGGCGTCCTTGAGCCGGCCGAGGTGGAGCGCGAGCAGAAAGCCCTTCTGCAGTTCCAGGGCCATGTCGGCGAGCTTCTTCTGGGTGAGCTGGAAACCCGCGATCGGCCGGTCGAAGACCTCGCGCTCACGCGAGTACGCGATCGCCGTCTCCAGGCAGTCACGGGCCGCCCCGAGCGACCCGAAGACGATGCCGAAGCGTGCCTCGTCGAGGCACGACAGCGGCCCGCGCAGCGAGTGCACCTCCGGCAGCCGGGCACCCGCGGGCAGTCGCACACTCTCGAGCACGAGCTCGGACGTGACCGAGGCACGCAACGACAGCTTGCTCGTGATCTTCGGCGCGGAGAAACCGGGGGTATCGGTCGGCACGATGAAACCGCCGAAGCCGTCCTCGGTGCGCGCCCACACGATGGCGACGTCGGCGATCGACCCATTCGTGATCCACATCTTCGTTCCGTCGAGGACCCACTCGTCACCGTCGCGGCGGGCCCGGGTGCGCATGCCGCCGGGGTTGGAGCCGAAGTCGGGCTCGGTCAGCCCGAAGCAGCCGACGAGCTCACCGGCGGCCATCCGCGGCAGCCACTCCTGTTTCTGCTCCTCCGAGCCCCAGCGGTAGATGGAGTACATCGCCAGGGAGCCCTGGACGGAGACGAGGCTGCGGACGCCCGAGTCGCCGGCCTCGAGCTCCATGCAAGCCAGCCCGTAGGAGACGGCATTGGTGCCTGCGCAGCCGTAACCGTCGAAGTGCATACCGAGCAGGCCCAGGGCCCCGAACTCCCTGGCGAGCTCTCGCGGGATCGTGGCCTCCTCGAACCACTGCGCGATGTTGGGCCGGACCCGTTCGTCCACGACCTTGCGCACCGTGGCCTGGATCGCGCGCTCCTCGTCGCCGAGGAGGTGGTCGACGGCGAGCAGCTCGAGGGGTCCTACGGGCGTGCGGGGCATGGCGAGGCCTTCCGGTCGTGACGGCACCTGGCAGTTCGAGGTCCGATCGTATCCAATATTCAGTCTGCGCACAGCCACCCCCGCCAGAGGTGATCACCCGAAGGCACGAAAAGGGCCCCCGACCGGCGTCTCCGCTGGTCAGGGGCCCTTCGATGCACAGGGTGGCGGGTGAAGGATTCGAACCTTCGAAGCTTTCGCGACGGATTTACAGCCCGCCGTATGCCGCCCGCTCATCAGCGGATTCGCCCCTCAGAGCCAAACTTCGCCACGAATTCGCCACAGATTGTGGACCACAGCCGCCGTCAGCCGGCCCTTCTCGTACAGGCACCTGGGTCCTGCGCAGGCCCCCTCCGGCGAGATCGTCGCCGTGCCTGGGCACGCCGACGTCGACGAACGCTTGAGTCACACCACCCAGAATGACCGCCACGGCCTGCGTGCCTGACCCGAGGAACGGTCTCCGCACGAAGCATTCCGGCAGCTGCAGCCGGAAAAGAGAAAGGGGCAGTGGCCGTGAAACGGCGAGTGCCCCTTTAAGTCTGGGCAAGACACTAGCATGACTCCGCCCACCAGACCAACACGACACCGAAGGTCCACATTGCCAGGGAGCCAACCGCAACCGGAGACTAGCCAGAGCGAGACCTACGACACCCTCGTGCTCGCCCGACTTGCGGACTTCTTCACGGAGGACGCCATCCAGTGGCCCCGACGCCTGTGGGACGTCGGATCCATCCTTGCGCTAGAGGAGATCTATGAAGCTGGATCATGGGAGGCGCAGGGTGTCCTCAGCCCGGCGGCTGTCGACTGGCAGCGCAAGGAGCTCATAAGGGTCATCGGGCCCGACGTGGGTCTGGGCGACCGTGAACTTCGGAGCGAACTGACGACCGTTCTAGGCAAACGTCTGCCGGATCCTAGTCCGGCCAGGCGTCAGCTGTCGCACCTCATCGATCACGCCCGAGCTGGCTATCTCGAGCGTTGGCAGGCCGTACTGAGTGGGCCGTCTATGCCGCGGGTTGAGCGTCTGTCGCGAACCGTCGCTGCCCACCTATTGGATTTGGGTTACAGCCAGCCCTTCCTGTCCGGATGGGTATGGGGTCTGCGCAGTCAGACTGCAGACATCACCCACGTGCTCGCCAGCGCTGCGGAGCTCGCGAGGACTGATTCGCAGATCTATGAGGTCCTCGTCGCGTTCACGCGGCTTCCGCAACGCGATGACCTAGCAGCGCGAGTCCCATCGTGGAGGTCGAAAGCAGCCGTTGCAGACTGGCTTCGCGAACAGGGTCACTCGACCACGGGTGTTCGAGTTGGTGGCGGCTTCTTGTACTCCGTCAGCGCACGTGATCCCCATGCCGCCGCAGCGCAAGCCCGCACGATGATCGACAGGCTGGTGACGCGCTCGACATTTCTGCGTAGAGGCCGAGACGGGGTTGAGCCCATCCATCAAGTTTGGGTATCTGGCTATAAACGGCCGATTGATTTGGAGACGCCTGCGCGAGGTGCAGATGTGTTGTCCCTCTCGCTAGAGGGGCACATGTACCGCGTCACCGGGACTCGTAGTCAGGTGGACGACGCCCTTGAGTTGGCAGCGCCAGTCAACCGCGGTTCACTGGGTCCAGCCGTCGCCGGCGCGTGGGCAGCCATCGAATCATTGTTGACCCATCCAGATGATCCCCGCGAAGAAGAGCGCTTCGGCAAAGCGGTCGCCGCAGACCGGCTGGCATCAATTATCACGTGCTCGTGGCCACGGGCTGAGCTGACTTCCCTGGCCCACCACTACTCGGGGTCCGGTAGCACCGACCCGATCGCGGCGGCGCTGGCCGTATGCAACACCAACATCGACCGCAGCCGCGCCATCGCAGAAGCTCTGAGGGACGGCATATCGCTGCAATTTGTAGAGCGTCGGAATCGCGGCAGCGAGTACGCCGCAGCAGCAAGGATGTCTGGAGTGTTGGCCGACCCAAGACGAATACTCATGGACGTGAGGAGCGCGTTGACGATCGCCCTGCGTCGCCTCTACCGGTCACGGAACATAGTCCTGCACGGTGGCTCGACGCAAGGAGTCGCGTTGGAGGCATCGCTTCGGACTGCCGCGCCGCTGCTAGGCGCTGGCCTTGATCGCATCGTGCACGCCGCTCTTTCAGAAAGCCTTAAGCCGCTGGACCTTGCGGAACGGGCAAACGTCTCGCTTCAGCTTGTCGGCGGCGAAACGGGTCTGTCGGTCGTAGAACTCCTAGAACCGGTCGGAGCCTAAGAACCGCCGTTGATGCGTCAGTGCGCCTCAGCGGACGTAGGGGCATCGGTCGCCGCAGTGCAACTGAGGAATGCGTCCGCACTTGAAGTCGCCGACCCCCGATACACCAAGTCAGCGACGACGGACACTGATGCCGCGAGGGCACCTCCAGTAGAGCAGATAGCCGCGACGCGAGCACAACTCCTGCTGGCCTCCTCGTCGCCCGCGCGATAGTTGCGGCCCCACACCGCCCACACAGGTTCATCACGCTCGCCTTGGTAGAACGAGGCGACCTTTCGGCGCGAATTTGCCACAGATTGTGGACCACCCCAGCGTCAGCCGGTCCTTCCCGGACAGGCATGTGCTCCGCCCGAGCCTCAGCGCAGTCGCCGGCTGCGTGCAGCCGTCGAGCACTCGACCAAAACGCGCTGGATGCTCACTCGGCGCCTAGCGGGAAGCCGAGTTGATGTTCCAGCGAGTCGATGGTGCCGTCGAAGAGGGCGCGAACGGTGGCGCCGTCTGGTCCGAGGTCGATGGTGGCGTGGTCGGTGTAGACGCGGTGGACGCAGGCCAGGGCGGTCAGGGGGTAGTCGCAGTGGGGCACGAGTTTGGGGCGTCCGTGCTTGTCGAACAGGGTCATCATGACGAAAACCTGACGGGCGCCGATGGCCAGGTCCATGGCGCCGCCGACGGCGGGGATGGCGTCGGGGGCGCCGGTGTGCCAGTTGGCCAGGTCGCCGGTGGTCGAGACCTGGAAGGCGCCGAGCACGCACACGTCGAGGTGTGAACCGCCCCGGCATTGATGGAGGGTCTGATTCCCCGAGAGGATGAGGACCATGCCAGCACCGAGGAAGTACCCGCAGGAGTTGCGGGATCGGGCGATGCGGCTTGTGCAGGAGGCCCGGGAGGCTGAGCCGGAGCTGTCGGTGACTGCGGCGGTGTCTCGGATCGGCACGCGGGTCGGGGTCAACCCGGACACGTTGCGCGGTTGGGTCAAGCAGGCCGAGATCGATGCCGGGAAGCGTCCGGGTACGAGCACTGATGACGCCAAGCGGATCAAGGATCTGGAGTCTGAGGTCAGGGAGCTGAAGCGGGCCAACGAGATCTTGTTGGCGGCCTCGAGTTTCTTCGCGCGGGAGCTCGACCCGCGACTGCCGTGGTGATCGCGTTCATCGAGGCGCACCGGGCCCGGTTCGGGGTCGAGCCGATCTGTCGCGTGCTCAGCGGGCACGGCGTCAAGATCGCCCCGAGCACCTACTACGCCGCCCGGAGCCGGCCAGCCTCGGCCAGGTCCGTGCGGGACGCGCAGCTGGTCGTCGTGCTGCGGCAGGTTCACGCCGACCGCAGCAAGGGCCGGGGTGTGGCGGGGTACCGCAAGATGTGGCACCTGCTGCGCCGTGATGGTCACCAGGGGCCGCGCTGCACGGTCGAGCGGCTGATGCGCCAGGCGGGGCTGCGGGGCATGGTCCGTGGGCGAACCTGGAAGACCACGGTGCCCGACCCGGCTGCGGTGCGCCCGGGTGACTTGGTTGGGCGGGACTTCACCGCGCCGGCGCCGAACAAGTTGTGGGTGGTGGACTTCACCTACGTGCCGACTTGGACCGGGACCGGGTTCACCGCCTTCGTCACCGACGTGTACTCCCGGCGCATCGTCGGCTGGCGCACCGCCAACCGGATGCCCACCGAGCTGCCCCTGGACGCCCTGGAGATGGCGCTGTGGGTTCGCCAGCGGGCCGGGCAGGACGTCACCGGCGTGGTCCACCACTCCGACGCAGGAAGCCAGGGCGGACTCAAGCGGTCGTCGCAACACCTCGATCGTGGAGGTGTCGATGGGCAGGCCAGCGGGATGGATGACGGAGCTCACGGGACGGTCGG
>NZ_JBHUYG010000036.1:0-37431 GCF_042668795.1 Pedococcus sp. NPDC057267
CATCAGAACCCAAGACCCGGCAGACTAGAAACTCAACGAACCGGTGGCCTCGTTTTCGAGCGTCGCATCGGCCTCATTTTCGAGCGTTGTCGACACGCGGCATGAGGGTGCTTGCATCATGGGAGTCTGACCGCATGCGAGAAGGACCACTGATTGTCCGTCGAGCGTTTGGCTACCAGGCCAGCGTCGGCCTCGCGGTGGGCGCCTACTTCACAGTCCTGCTGGCGAACGGAGGAGCACGGCCTGGACCACGAGCCGCGGGGATCATCGGATTGGTGGTTGCGGCGGTGGTGCTGTACCACCCGCTTGGGGACCGTGTGAGGTTCACTCCTGATCAAGTCGAGTACGTCAACCCCCTCGGCAGGGTCACTACGGCCTGGCCGCTCGATGGCACGTCGCGCCTGGACCTCGAACAACTGCGCACTCCCAGCCGGTGGGGGCTTACCGCCAAGGCTGCTCTAGTCCTGAAAACGCAGGGCGGAGACGCCTTGGCTCTCCCTCCAGGCAGGTACACACGTGAAGCCGCGTGGAAAAGGCTGCTCCTCGTCGCAGGAGCTGCTGGTCACCTCGATGTCAGTGCGGCCGCGAGAATCCACCTCTCGGCGGGTTCGTAGGACGATGATGCCCGTGCGGTGCGACTGCCGGGCACAGAGCGGCATGAGCGGACGTTGACCTGCCTACGCTAAGCGGGTGGGTCTCACCGACTGGCTCAGACGCCTGCGGAGTTGGCGCATCTACCGGCATGTGGAGGGGTGGCCGGAGTTAACTCCGCCGACTGTCCCACCCAAGATGCCGCCTGTTTTTAGCAACAGCGATCGCCCCCGACTTCCGCAATGAGGTCAAGACGGCCAGGAGCCTGACCCGCTTTCCCGGACACCTGAGCTGAGGCGATGATCGCCTTGGAGAGGAGTCCGTCAGATGCCTGCACCGAAGCCGCCGGAGTTCCGGCGTCGTGCTCTTGATCTGGTCGCTGCCGGTGAGCCGGTTGCCCGGGTCGCCAAGGACCTGAACATCAGCGAGTCCTGCCTGCGCCGGTGGATGGAGGTCGACGCGGTCGACGCGGGCCGCAAGGAGGGCTTGACCAGCGCCGAGAAGAAGGAGCTGGTCGAGCTGCGCCGGCGCAACCGGGTGCTGGAGATGGAGATCGAGATCCTCAAGCGCGCCAGCGCGTACTTCGCCAGGGAGAACGTCCTCCCAAAACACTGATCCCGCTGGTCCAAGAGCTGGCCGCCGACACTGTTCCCGTCGCGGTGACCTGCCGGGTGCTGAACCTGCCACGCTCGAGCTACTACGACGCGTTGTCACGACCGCCGTCGACGCGGTCGGTGGCCGATGCGGAGCTGACTGCCACGATCACCACGGTCCACGCCGAGTCCCGCGGCACCTACGGCGCACCGAGGGTGCACGCCGAACTCACCTTGGGCCTGGGCCTGCGATGTGGTCGCAAACGGGTCGCCCGGCTGATGCGGGCGGCCGGCATCGCCGGGGTCTGCCACCAGCGCAAACACCGGCACCGCCCGGCACCGGCCACCCATGAGGACCTGGTCCAGCGGGACTTCACCGCCACTAGTCCGGACCGGGTCTGGTTCACCGACGTCACCCAACACCGTGCGGCCGACGGATGGGTGTACTGCTGCGCCGTGATCGACGCCTACTCCCGCCGGGTCGTGGGCTGGGCCATCGCCGACCACATCCGATCCGAGCTGGTCGTCGACGCCCTCGACATGGCCCGCTGGCAACGACGACCCGCTCCTGGGACCGTCGTCCACTCCGACCGAGGAAGCACCTACACGTCGTGGGTCTTCGGCCACAGGCTGCGCCAGGCCGGGCTACTCGGATCCATGGGCCGGGTCGCCTCCAGCGTCGACAACGCGTTGATCGAGTCGTTCTGGTCGACCATGCAACGCGAGCTCCTGGACCGCCGGAACTGGACGTCCAAGTTCGAGCTGGCCTCAGCGATCTTCGAATGGATCGAGGGCTGGTACAACCCCCGCCGTCGCCACTCCGCCCTGGGATACCTGTCCCCGCACGAGTTCGAAACCCTTCACACGACCACGCTCACCGCTGCATGATCAACCAACCAAGACTGTCCGGGAAAGGGGGGCAGGCTCCGCCAAGACCTTCAGCGCGCTCTGCGGGGTGCTCTCTAGGGGTCGACGCAACACTTCTCTGATCGGAGGAGGTTGCGATGGTCCGTCGCTATCAGAGGTTGTCGCCGGCGCAGGTCGATGAGATCTGGGTGCGGTTGCGTGCTGGTCATGCGGCCAAGCCGACGGCGCGGGCGTTGGGGTTGCCGACGAGCACGGTGCGCACCTACCTGTTGCGCTGTGGTGGCATCCGCCCGGTTCCTCGACACCGGGCTGGGGGACGGTTGCGGTTCGAGGAGCGGGAGGAGATCTCTCGTGGCCTGGCGGCCGGCTGGTCGCTCCGATCGATCGCGGCCGGGCTGGGTCGGTCGACTTCGACGGTAAGCCGAGAGGTCGCAGCTGGCGGTGGGCGGCGCCGATACAGGGCCTCAGCTGCGGACCAGCGTGCCTGGGCGCGGGCGACGCGCCCCAAGGCGTGCAAGTTGGCGACGAACCCGCGGCTGGCCGAGCTGGTGGCCGAGAAGCTTGAGCGACGATGGTCACCACAGCAGATCGCCGGCTGGCTCAAGCTGGCCTACCCCGACAACCCGGAGATGCACGTGTCGCACGAGAGCATCTACCGCACCCTGTTCGTGCAGTTCCGCGGCGCGTTACGACGTGAACTGACCGCTCACCTACGCACCGGGCGGGTGATCCGGCACCCCCGTGGTGCGCGTCTGCCCGACGGACGTGGCGGCCGCCCGGGGATCTTGCACATCAGCGAGCGACCTGCCGAGGCTGAGGACCGTGCTGTCCCGGGCCATTGGGAAGGAGACTTGGTCTTCGGCAAGTACATGAGCCCGGTCGCGACGTTGGTGGAACGCTCCACCCGCTACTTGCTGCTGGTGTCGCTGCCCGCCGGGAACCACAAGGCTGACGTGGTCGCCGACGCCCTCGCTGCCGCGGTCGGCCACTTGCCCGCCCAGCTGGCCAGATCGTTGACCTGGGACCAGGGCCACGAGATGGCCGCACACGCCCGGTTCACCATGGCCACCGGCATCCAGGTCTACTTCTGCGACCCCAAGTCGCCTTGGCAGCGGGGCAGCAACGAGAACACCAACGGGCTGCTGCGCCAGTACCTGCCCCGTCGACTGGACTTCCGCACCCTGACCCAACAAGACCTCGATGACATCGCACTCGAGCTCAACGACCGCCCTCGACAGACCCTCGGATTCAAGACACCATCACAAGCACTAGCCGAGGCGTTGCGTTGACCGCCTGAACTCGCAGGCATGAGCGGACGTTCCGTCACGCCACCCATGGCGGCGGCCATAATGGCGCGATGGATGAGGCCACGAAGAAGACGATCCCCTTTCTGGCCTGGTGGGTGGCTTACGCGGTGGTTGGTGCCCTCATCTTCTTGCTTTGCGGCTCCCTCCTCCGCCTCACAACGTTGGACGACACGAGCACGATCTTCTTGTCCATGCTGATGACCATGGGCGGCGGGTGGCTGGGGGCCAATGCGGTCCAGCGACGTGTTGCTCGCCGGCTGGATGCATCCAGTAGGCGCGAGCCGAAGTTCGGGCCCGGCTAGCCGCAGGTACAGGTCGCTGTCGGCTTGCGGTCAACGGAGTCTGGCCGGTCCAAGCATGACCCCCCCGGATCGCGGCATGAGCGGGCGAAGCCCCTTTGCCCCCTACTACCATGCGCCTGTGCCCACGGACTCAGAGCGCCAACGGTACGTCGAGGCGGAGATGATGAAACGCCGCCGGCGTCAGGACCGACGGTACGGTTCCGCGGTAGGTGCGACCGTGATCGTTGGCCCAGGGGCCCTGGGGTTCGCGATTGCCGATCTGGTTCACGGTGATCTGCCGCGGCTGGACCTCATTGGGTTCTTGCTCTTCGCATGGGCTGTGAGTTTTGTAGGCCTCCACGTGTGGATGTGGGAGTACTTCGTGTGGGGTCGTGCTCGCCATTCTCGCCGTTAATCTTCGTCGCTGCGCCTGGAGGCCGTGACGTCCGCACATCGGCAGTTCCGGGCCGCACCATCGGTGTCTCGAACGGCGGCGTGGACCAGTCAGACGAGTTTCACCAGGGTCGGCCACGTGCCCAGTAAAAGGCCCTTCACGGTCGGAAAGTCGTTGAGTGCGGGCTTCCAGCCATAGAGACGTCCGTCGGGCCAGGTCGGCGTAACGACGGCGAGCGAGTGGCCGTGAGCCAGCGCTTCTTCAGGCGTAACTCTCGGAGGTCTTCGGCGGCTATGAAGTGGTTTCGCTGATCGGCCTCGAGAGCCGCGGCCCGGCCTGCGCCCAGCGCCCTCGATACGCGTTTGATTTCGTACCCGTCGGCAGCTTTTGCTCCGAGCGAAACGCCAAGCCCCGCCGCTGCCGCCGACCCAAACCCTCCGCCACCTGCCCCCACCATGCCGGCGCCTGCACCGAGCAGAGCCGCTCCTACGTACGAGCCACGGATAGCCAAGATCCCGTCATCAAAGACGACCAGATCGAATGGGCCCTTCGAGTTCGTATCGACGATTACGCCGCGTGGGGCTGGTGTGACTGGGTCGCCAGTTGACTGCACCGAGCCAGCATGGCGAGTCAAGGTCCACCTCAAGTGCAAATCCGCGTCATGGCGACCTACATCGGCAGTTCGGGACCGACTGCGGTTAACCGGATCTCGGCATGAGCGGACGTTCAGGAGCGCCGCAAGCGCGTCGCTCAGAGCGAGTAACGGGCTGCGATGCCGACAAACGCGCCGACGAGCATCGCGGGGCCGAACGCGATGTGCGATCGCAGCCCCACCCTGCGCCCCGCCAGCATGACCAGCGCGACCACGCCACCCACCACGAAGCCGGCCACCGTCCCCATCACGACGGCGCCGACCCCCAGCCAGCCCAGGACGAGGCCGATGAGGCCCGACAGCTTCACGTCACCGAAGCCCAGCGAGCCCGGGGAGACCAGGGCCAGGAGGAAGTAGAGCGCGTACAGGGCCGCCCCGCACACCAGCGCCCTCACGAGGGATCCCCACTCCCCTGCCCCGAGCGAGGCAATCGCCACCAGGACGAGCAGGACGGGGTAGGCCGGCAGGACAAGGCCGTCAGGGAGACGGTGGACGTCCGCATCGATCCAGACGAGCCCGACTGCGAGCCACGCGAACGCGAGGTACGTCGGCAGGGCGGCCCAACCGGCGGTGCCACCCACCTGCCAGGCCAGCCAGCCCCACAGCAGGGCCAGCAGCCCCGCAGGCCACCACGCGTGACGCGGCAGGGCGCCCGCCTCGTCCGACTCGATGCGATACCCGCCGGTGGCGAGCTGTCGACCCGTCAGCGCACCGACGAGGGCGCCGGCCAGCGCGAAGACGACGACGAGCCACCACGCCGTCCCGGCGTGCGGCGCCCAGACGGTCACCGGGCCAGTGCCTGTCGCCCGGCGGCATACATCGCGTCCAGGGGAGGAGCCTCCCCGGTGAACAGCCGGAACTGCTCGGCGGCCTGGTGGACGAGCATGTCCAGGCCAGACAGCACGGTGGCGCCTGCCGCCGTGGCGGCACGCGCCAAGGGAGTCGGCCAGTCGGCATACACGACGTCCATGAGCGTGGTGCCGACGAGCTCCCGGCCGGGCCGACCCCCCGACGCACCACCTGGCGCACGCCCCGACGCGCCCTCCAGGGCCGCAGCGGCGGCTCCGGCACCCACGGGCGGCAGGGTGCTCACGACGAGCCGACCGGCGTCCCGCGCCCACTCCCCCAGCGCGACGACCTCGACGGCCACGCCGGCGTGCACGGCAAGCCGGAGCGTCTCGGGACGTGCCTCCCCTCGCACCGCCAGGCGCACCGAGCGCACCCCCAGCCCGGCCAGTGCCAGCAGCGCGCTGCGTGCGGTGGCGCCCCCACCGAGGACCGTCGCGGTCCCCTCGTGCGGTGCGTCGGCGAGGGCCGCCTCGATCCCGTGGACGTCGGTGTTGTGGGCGTCCCAGCCGAGGTCCTCGCGCCGGACCAGGGTGTTGACGGCCCCGGTGACGCGAGCCGTCTCCGTCGTCGTCGCCGCGAGCTCGAACGCGACTTCCTTGAGCGGCATGGTCAGGCTGAGGCCGCGCCACGACTCGTCGCGCTCTCCCACCCAGTCGGCGAGGCCGTCGGCGCCCACCTCGTGCGCGGTGTAGCGCCAGTCGGTCAGCCCGAGGGCGCGGTAGCCCGCGCTGTGCAGCGTGGGCGACAGCGAGTGGGCCACTGGCTGCCCGAGGACGGCAGCGTTCAGCACCGGTCGCTGTGCTGCCGGCACCACGACTGGAACTCCTTGACGTTCCGGTCGTGCTCGGCCTGGGTGACGGCGAACTTGGTCTGGCCCGTGTCGGGGTCGACGGTCACGAAGAACAGCCACGGCCCCGGGGTCGGGTTGGCGGCGGCCTCGATCGACGCGGCACCGGGGCTGTTGATCGGCCCGGGAGGCAGCCCCTGGACCTTGTAGGTGTTGTACGGGCTCGCGCTCTGCCGGTCGGCGTTGCTCGTGCCGGCGCGGCCACGCTTCTGCACGGCGTAGTGCACCGTGGAGTCCATCTGCAGCAACCCGAAGTTCGGCGCGCCCTTGGTCGCGAGCCGGTTGACGATGACCCGGGCGACCTTGCCGCGGTCGGCCTCGCCGCTGACCTCGCCCTCGACGATCGAGGCCACGGTCAGGACCCGCTCCGAGTCGGCCTCGGCCACCCCTGCCTTCGACAGCTCGCTCACCGTCATGGCGACCATCTGCTTGAGCTGGTCCGTGGCGGTGGCGTCCTTGGCGAACTCGTACGTCGACGGGAACAGCCAGCCCTCGACGTTGCCCTTCGCCTCGGCCGGCAGGCCGAGCGCGGTCGGGTCCTTCGCCGCGGCCTGGTAGTCGGCCAAGGGCACGCCAGTCGCCTTGGACAGGGCAGCGAAGACCTCGTCCTTCCACAACCCCTCACGGATCGTGATCCCGGGGGCCTTGGTGCGGTTCCTGACGTCGAGCAGGATCGCGAGCGCGTCGACCGCCCTCATCTGCTTGCGGAACGTGTAGGTCCCCGGCTGGATGCTCGTGATGCGCGGGTTCGCGGCAGCCGCGTCCGCGAACGCCTTGGTCGACTTGACCACGCCCGCCGCGACGAGGGCACGGCCCATGGCCGGCGGCAGGTCGCCGTCCTTGATGGTCACCTGCACCTGCCCGGTGCCCGGGCCGGGGTAGTCGTTGCTCTCCAGGAACCCGTCCACGACCGGCCGCAGGACCGTGTATGCCGCGAGCGCGGCGGCCGCGACGATGGCCAGGGCGACGACCAGGATGCCGAACCGGCGGCCACGGCGACGGCGGCGCATCGGCCGGTGGTGCCGCTCCGAGCGCGTGCGCGTCGCGCGCCCGACGTGGTGCTCATGGTGATCGTCGTGCCCCCCGAAGATCGAGTGATCCAGCCGGGGCTCGGTCATCGGTGCCTGTCCTTCGTCCTGGGCTTGCGCCCACCGTTCCTGACCAGCTCACCGGGCGGGCGCCCTGAGCTGCGCTCCGCGTCCAGTGCCGCCTGCAGGATGAGGACTGCTGCCGCCTGGTCGACGACGGCCCGCTGGGACCGGCCGCCGACACCGCTGGCGCGGAGCTGGCGGTGGGCCTCGACCGTGGTGTTCCGCTCGTCGACGAGACGCACGGGCACCGGGGCGACGCGAACCGCCAGCCGCCCAGCATACGTGCGTGCGATGCCAGCGGCGGGACCTTCGGCGCCCGAAAGTGAGCGTGGCAGGCCCACGACCACCTCGACCGCCTCGAGCTCACGCACCAGCTCGGCGATCTCCTCGACGTCGGTCGGGGCCTGGGCGGTCTCGTCGGGGTCCCTCGGCACGGTCCGGACCGGGGTGGCCAGCAGGGCCGATGGGTCGCTCGCGGCGACGCCGACGCGCACGCTGCCGACGTCGATGCCCACCCGCCGGCCTGGGCGCGTGGGCATCGACATGTCGTGCAGGTCGGTCACCCGGCCGAGCCGTTCCGGACGGCCGCGTCGACCTGTCCGAGGGCCTCGCCGGTGCGGCTGGCGTCGGTGCCGCCGCCCTGGGCCAGGTCGTCCTTGCCGCCGCCACCGCCGCCGAGCGCCTGGGCCGCGACCCGGACCAGCGCCCCGGCGCGGATCCCGCGCTCCCGGGCACCGGCGTTGGTGGCGACGACGACCGACGGGCGCCCCTTGGCCACGCCGGTCAGGGCGACGACCGCGGGAGCCGCGTCGCCGAGCCGTCCGCGCAGGTCCAGCGCCATCGTGCGCAGGTCGTCCGCGGACGCACCCTCACCGGCGTCGTGCGTGAGCAGGCGCACACCGGCCACGTCGCGGGCGTACTCCACGAGCCGCCCGGTCTGTGCCTGGACCTGCTCGCGGTGCATCCGCTCGATCTCGCGCTCGGCCTCGCGGACCCGCGCCACGAGCTGCGCCACGCGCTCCTTGAGCTCGCCGGGCTGGACCTTGACGATGTCGGTCAGCTCCGCGACCAGCGCACGCTCCTTGGCCAGGTACCGCAGGGCGTCCATGCCGACGAACGCCTCGAGCCGCCGCACGCCCGAGCCGACCGAGGACTCACCCGTGACCGACAGCGCGCCGATCTGGCTCGAGTGGCCGACGTGCGTGCCACCGCACAGCTCGCGCGACCACGGACCGCCGATCTCGATGACACGGACCTGCTCGTCGTAGGTCTCGCCGAACAGTGCCAGCGCACCGAACTCGCGCGCCTCGGGCAGGGTCATGTACTGCGCCGAGACGGGCAGGTCGCGGCGCACCGCGAGGTTCGCCACCTCCTCGATCTCGCTGCGGGTCTCGGCGCTGAGCGCCTGGCCCCAGGCGAAGTCCAGGCGCAGGTAGCCGGGCTTGTTGTAGGAGCCGGACTGCAGCGCGGACGGACCGAGCACCTGGCGCAGCGCCGCGTGCACGACGTGGGTGCCGGAGTGCGCCTGGCACGCCGAGATGCGCCACTCGGGGTCGACCTCGGCGCTGACCTCGAGGCCCTCGCGGACGGGCCCGGTGAGGACCTCGACGGTGTGCACGACCAGGCCCTTGACCGGGCGCTGGACGTCGACGACCTTGAGGTGCGCCCCATCGGCGACGATGACGCCCTCGTCGGCGATCTGGCCGCCGGACTCGGCGTAGAACGGCGTGCGGTCGAGCACGACCTGCCCGCGCTGGCCCGGCTCGAGCTCCTGGACCCGCTCCCCGTCGACGACGAGGCCGAGGACCTTCCCCTCGGTCGTCAGCTCCGAGTACGCGCGCCAGTCGGTCGCGCCGAGCGCGCGCAGGTCCTTCCAGACCTCGGTGTTGGCGTGGCCACCCTTCTTGGCCTTCGCGTCCGCCTTGGCCCGCTCGCGCTGCTCCTGCATGAGCCTCGTGAAGCCCTCGCGGTCGACCTCCAGGCCCTGCTCGGCCGCCATCTCCAGGGTGAGGTCGATCGGGAACCCGTAGGTGTCGTGCAGCTGGAACGCCTGCTCGCCCGCCAGCGTGCGGCCCCCGGACTCCTTGGTGCGGGTCACCGCGGTGTCGAGGATCGTCGTGCCCGCAGCGAGGGTGCGCCGGAAGGCGTCCTCCTCGGCATACGCGATCTGGGAGATCCGCTCGAAGCCGTCGCGCAGCTCGGGGTAGGACTGGCTCATCCGCTGCATCGAGACAGGCAGCAGCAGCGGCAGGCTCGGCTCGTCGTAGCCGAGCAGGCGCATCGAGCGCACCGCGCGGCGCAGCATCCGCCGCAGGACGTACCCACGGCCCTCGTTGCCCGGGGTGACGCCGTCGCCGATGAGCATCAGGCTGGAACGCACGTGGTCGGCCACGACACGCAGCCGGACGTCGTCGGGGTGGCTGTGCGCCGCGTCGTGCCCGGACTGCTGGCCGTACTTCCTGCCGGTGAGCTCGGCCGCCCGCTCGAGGACGGGGTAGACCTCGTCGATCTCGTACATGTTGTCGACGCCCTGCAGGATCGAGGCGATCCGCTCCAGGCCCATGCCGGTGTCGATGTTCGGCTTGGGCAGCGGGCCGGAGACGTCGAAGTCGACCTTGCTGCGGACCTGCGACAGCCGGGACTGCATGAAGACGAGGTTCCAGACCTCCATGAACCGGTCCTCGTCGACCGCCGGGCCGCCGTCGGGGCCGTACTCAGGGCCGCGGTCGACGTAGATCTCCGAGCACGGGCCGCCCGGTCCGGGCACGCCCATGTGCCAGTAGTTGTCGGCCAGCCCACGGCGCACGATCCGCTCGCGCGGGATGTCGGTGAGCTCCACCCACAGGTCCGCGGCCTCGTCGTCGTCCTCGAAGACGGTCGCCCACAGCTTGTCGGGCTCGATGCCGTAGCCCCCCTGCGCCTGCGGGGTGGTCAGCAGCTCCCAGGCGAACTCGATCGCCCCGGCCTTGAAGTAGTCGCCGAAGGAGAAGTTGCCGTTCATCTGGAAGAACGTGCCGTGGCGGGAGGTCTTGCCGACCTCCTCGATGTCCTGGGTGCGCACGCACTTCTGCACCGAGGTGGCCCGGTCCCACTGCGGGGTCTGCTGGCCGAGGAAGTACGGCTTGAACGGGACCATGCCCGCGTTGACGAACAGCAGGTTCGGGTCGTCGTAGATGAGCGGTGCGGACGGGACGACGGTGTGGCCCTTGCCCTCGAAGAAGGAGAGCCAGCGGCGCCTGATCTCGGCGGTTTCCATGGGTGAATCAGTCCTTAAGCGCATGCCGCGCGTCTGCTGGCGGACATGACGAATCGTACGGGCAGAGCGGTGGGGTGTGGGGGGCGGCCGCGCGGTGCGCCGGCGCCCCTACCGAGCTCGGTGCGCCCCGGGACCCGTCGGGTCGTCGAGCAGCGCCCGCGCCGAGTCCGCGTCGAGCCGGGGACGGCCGGCGACGTCGTCCACCGTGTCGGTGTCGATGCCCAGCGCGAGCCGCAGCTCGCCCTCGCGCTGCTCCATGCCCTCGCGCACGGCGGCCGCGAGCTCGCGCAGCCCCTCACCGAAGTCGGACAGGCCGTGGGCGACCCCCGTGGGGGTGTAAGCCTGCGCGGCCTTGCTCAGCCGGCGCACGGCATACACACCGGCGGCGGCGCCCAGGGCGGTCCAGAAGAGTCGGGACACCGGCGATCAGCCCCTGCGGCGGCGACGGCCGCCCGCGTTGCGCTGCCCGCCGCCACCGAGCGCCGAGCGCACGCCGTACGTGAAGGCCGCGACCTTGACGACCGGGCTGCCGAGCGTCGCCGCGAACAGGGACGTCAGCGCGCTGGCGTTGGTGGTGATCGCCGAGACGTTGGTGGTGATGGTGTCGACCCGGGCCAGCTGCTCGTTGGTCAGGCTGACGGTGTCGGTGAGCTTGAGCAGCGTCGGCTGGACGTTCTCGGTCGTCGTGCGGACGCTGACCCTCGTCTCGTCGAGGATCTTGCCGGCCTTGCCGATCACGCTCCCCAGGCGGAGGACGAGGAACGCGAAGGCCAACGCGGCGACCATGCCCGCGATGTCGCCCAGACTCACTGAATCCATGGCGAGCACCCTACCCCGAGGCCCGCGACTCGCTCGTCCGACTCGTCGGCCGTGCTCAGCCGCCGCGGCGACCCCTCGTCGCTGTCGGTGGGCAGGTGCACGATGCCGCCATGGACACCACAGGACGGTACGAGCTGGTCGCCTTCGACGTCCCGGACGCGGGGGCTGCCGCGCGCTTCTGGGCCGACCTCACGGGGTGGGAGGTGGTGCGCGACGTCGGCGACTGGGCGACCCTCCGCGCGCCCGACGGGCAGGAGGTCGCCTTCCAGCAGGTCGCCGACCACCGCGCACCGCAGTGGCCCGGGCAGGAGCACCCGCAACAGGCCCATCTCGACCTGCTCGTCAACGGCACCGAGGCGGCCGCCGAGCGCGCGGTCTCCCTCGGCGCCACCCGCCTCGCCGACGGCGCGTCCTGGGTGACGCTGGCCGACCCCGCGGGGCACCCCTTCGACCTCTGCCAGAAGGACGGTCAGGAGGGGGTCGGCCTCTACGCGGTGACCTACGACGCGCCGGACGCCTCCGCCCTCGCCCGCTTCTACGCCGGGCTCTTCGGGGTGGAGGTGGCCTACGACGGCCCGGAGGGCGCGATGGTCACGACCGACGGCCACACGCTCATGCTGCAGCAGGTGCAGGGGTACACCGCGCCGCGCTGGCCCGATCCCGAGCACCCGCAGCAGGCGCACCTCGACGTGCTGGTCGACGACCTCGACGCCGCCGTCGCGCGGGCGCTGGAGCTGGGTGCCACGGAGCTGCACGGCGGCGGTGACGGCTGGCGGACGCTCGCCGACCCAGCAGGGCACCCCTTCGACCTCACGACGGGCTGAGGCGACAGGGGGGTCGGCCGCCGCGAGCTGACGACGCACAGACCCGCGAAGGGCGGTCAGCTGCCCCGGATGCGCTCCTTGAGCCAGGTCCAGCGCTGCTGCAGCCGGGCCTCGAACCCCCGGTCGGTGGGTCGGTAGTAGTCGGTACGGCCCTGCAGGTCGTCCGGCAGGTACGCCTGCCGGGCGACGCCCTCCGGCTCGTCGTGCGCGTAGACGTACCCGTCGCCGTGCCCGAGCCGGCTGGCGCCGGCATACCCGCTGCCGCGCAGGTGGGGTGGCACGAGCCCTCCCTTGCCGGCCCTGACGTCCGCGATGGCCTCGTTGATGCCGGTGTATGCCGCGTTGCTCTTGGGCGCTAGCGCGTTGTGCACGACCGCCTGGGCCAGGATGATCCGCGCCTCCGGCATCCCGATCTGGGCGACGGCGTGCATGGCCGCGACCGCCGTGTGCAGCGCGGTGGGGTCGCCCATGCCGACGTCCTCCGAGGCGGAGATGACGATGCGGCGGGCGATGAACCGCGGGTCCTCCCCCGCCTCGAGCATGCGGGCGAGGTAGTGCAGCGCCGCGTCGACGTCGGAGCCGCGCATGGACTTGATGAGCGCCGAGGCCACGTCGTAGTGCTGGTCCCCGGTGCGGTCGTAGCGGACGGCGGCGTGCGCGACCGCCTGCTCGGTGTGCGCGAGCGTGATCTCGACCGGGCCGTCGACCTCGACGCCGGGCGCGAGGCCGTCCTGGGCGACACCGGCGGCCGCCTCGAGCGAGGTGAGGGAGCGGCGGGCGTCGCCGCCGGCGATCCGGACCAGGTGGTCCCGGGCGTCGTCGGCGAGGGTGTACTCGCCCGCCAGGCCGCGCTCGTCGAGCAGGGCGGACTCGAGGACGTCCGCGACCTCGTCGTCGGTGAGCGGGGCGAGGGTCACGAGCATCGACCGGGACAGCAGCGGGGCGATGACGGAGAACGACGGGTTCTCCGTCGTGGCGGCGACGAGGATGACCTGCCGGTTCTCGACGCCGGGGAGCAGCGCGTCCTGCTGGGCCTTGGTGAAGCGGTGGATCTCGTCGAGGAACAGCACGGTCTGGCGGTCGAACATGTCCCGCTCGCGCAGGGCCTGCTCCATGACGGCACGGACGTCCTTCACCCCGGCGGTGACCGCCGAGAGCTCGACGAACCGGCGGTCCGCGGCGTTGGCCACGAGGTGGGCGAGGGTGGTCTTGCCGGTGCCGGGCGGACCCCAGATGATCGCCGACAGCGGTCCGGCCGAGCCGCCCGACCCCTCGATCAGCCGGCGCAGCGGACTGCCCGGGCGCAGCACGTCGGACTGCCCGCGGACCTCCTCCAGCGAGCGCGGCCGCATCCTGACGGCGAGGGGAGGCAGCGAGGCGCCCGACGGCATACGATCGCCGGCCCCGCCTCCAGCCGAAGCGCCCGCCACGGCCCTGCGCCGATCGTTCGCTGCCGCGAACAGGTCCTCTCCAGCCGCTCCTCCCACGAGTGGCAGGCTATCCCCCGTGCCCGACGCGCCCTCCCCCAGCACACTGCACCCCGACCGGTCCCGGTCCCTGCTGTCCCGCCTCGGGTCCGCCCTGTCCCACCGGCCGAAGACGGTCGTCCTCACCTGGGTCGTGCTCGTCGTGCTGGGGTTCGCCACGGCGCTCGGCGCGTTCGGCAACGAGCGGCTGTTCGCCCGGCTCAGCACCGGCGAGCCGTCCGTGACGGGGCAGAACGCCGACGGCCGGGACCTGCTCGTCCGGCAGGGCCAGTCGCAGCTGACGACCTACACCGTCCGGGTCGACGGCGTCGACGTGACCGACCCTGCCCTCGCTAGGGCTGCCGCCCGCACCGCCGCCGACATCAAGGGCCTCACCGGCGTCGCCTCCGTCGCCTCCCCCTACGTCGTCCCGGGGGGACCCACAGGCCCTGCGGCCGCGCCGCTGCTCGCCGGGGGCTCGCCGTCCGGGCGAGGGTTCGTCACCGTCGTCACCTTCTCCGGCGACCGCAGCAAGGCCCAGCAGAAGCAGCTGGAGGCGGAGGTCCGCGACGCCTTCGCCCCCGTGCGCTCCTCCGTGCCGGGCGCCCGGGTCAGCGCGGGCGGCCTGTCGGACCTCATCACCGCCATCACCGACCAGCTCGAGGTCGACCTGCGCACCGGTGAGGGCATCGCCCTGCCCATCAGCTTCGTCGTGATGATCATCGTCTTCGGGGGCTTCGTCGCCGCCGGGATGCCGATCGCCGGGGCCATCGCCTCGATCGCGGGCGCGCTGGCCTCCCTCCTGGGCTTCTCCTACCTCATCGACCTCGACACGACCGCCGTCAACGTCGTCACGGTCCTCGGGCTGGGGCTGTGCATCGACTACGGGCTGCTGGTCGTGAGCCGGTTCCGCGAGGAACTGCGGGCCCGGGCGCAGGGCATGCCGGCCGCGCAGATCCCGGCCGACATGATCCGCGCCGCCGCCGCCCGGACCGTGGACTCCGCCGGCCGCACCGTGGTCTTCTCCGGGCTGACCGTGGCGATCTCGCTCGGCGGCCTCCTCGTCTTCGAGGCCCAGATCATGAAGGGCATCGGCGTGGCCGGCATGTCCGTCGTGGTCATCGCCATGCTCGTCGCGCTCACGCTCATCCCGTCCCTGTGCGTCCTCGGCGCGCGCCGGCTGCTGCGACGCGGCACCGAGACCGCCCCCGAGCACGGCGTGTTCTCCCGGCTCGCCCAGTGGGTCCACGGCCGCCCCGTCCCGATCATCGCGGTGGTCCTCGCGGCGCTCGTCGCCCTGGCGCTGCCCGCGTTCGGCCTGCGCCTGACCTCCTCCGGCGAGCAGCTCCTGCCGACGAGCAGCAGCCAGCGCCAGTTCTTCGAGGGCCTGGCCAAGGACTACCCGCAGCTCGGGGGTGCCGACGTCGTGGTCGTCGCCCGCGCACCGCTGGCGCAGGTGCAGCGGTATGCCGCCGGCATACGCCTCCCCGCCGGTGGCCGGGTGCGCGACGTCAAGGACATCGGCGACGGGCTCGCCACGGTGAGCCTCGACGTACCGGGGGCCGCGCTGGACGACCCGGCGCGCGCGCTGACCACGCAGCTGCGCGAGGACTCCCCCGGCTTCCGGACCTGGGTGGTCGGACAGGCCAGCGGCCTCACCGACTTCACCGACTCGATGCTCGCCCGGGCACCGTACGCCTTCGCGCTCGTCGCGCTGGCGACGCTCGTGCTGCTGTTCCTCATGACCGGGTCGGTCGTGATCCCCGTGAAGGCCTTGCTGCTCAACGTCGTGTCGCTGGGGGCGTCGCTCGGCGTCCTCGTCCTCGTGTTCCAGCGCGGCCACCTCGAGGGCCTGCTGGGGTTCTCGTCCGCCGGGGCGATCGAGTCCACCATCCCGCTGCTCATCCTGGCCTTCGGGTTCGGGCTGTCGATGGACTACGAGGTGTTCCTCCTGTCCCGGATCGTCGAGCTGCACGAGCGCGGCTACTCCAACGACGACGCCGTCGTCGTCGGCCTCCAGCGGTCGGGCCGGATCATCACCTCGGCAGCCCTGCTCGTCGTCATCGTCTTCTCGGGGTTCGCGGCCGGCAAGCTGCTGGTCATCAAGGAGACGGGCGTCGGCCTCGCGACAGCCGTGGCCATCGACGCGACGCTCGTGCGCATGCTCCTCGTGCCGGCGACGATGACCCTGCTCGGTGACTGGAACTGGTGGGCGCCGGCGCGGCTGAAGCGCCTGCACGCCCGGTTCGGGATCACGGAGTGACGCAGCCCGCAGGCGCCGGTCCCGTCGAGGTCACCAGCCACGCGGAGCTGCTCGCGGCGACCGGCGGCAGCGCGTTCGTCCGCCACGACATCCCCGACCCGCTGGAGGGCACGGCCCACGCGCTCGGCGCCGCCGTCGCCTTCCCGCGGCGCACCCACACGCGCAGGCTCGGGCTGCTCGTCATGGGGCCGCCGGCCGACTCGGCGCAGCTGCTCGACGCCCTCCTCGGGGACGACGTCCTTCCGGACGGCATCGCGTCGGTGACGGTGGAGCGCGGCTCCTTCGAGGCGGTGTCGGCCCGGCTGCCGCTCGGCGAGGGCAACGACTGGGAGTGGATGTGCACGACAGCGCCCCCGCCCGAGGTCCCGGCGGAGTCGAGGCTCGAGGGGCTTCACCGGGCCGACGAACCGGCGATCCGCGCGCTGCTGGCGGCCGCCAACCCGAACACCGACGCCCGCCCGTTCGAGCACCCGGGACAGCGCTGGGTCGGGGTCCGTGGGGACGGCGGGCTGGTGGCCTGCGGCGTGCGTGAGCCCGGGGTGGCCGGCACGCCCGTGCTCGCCGGCATCACGGTCGCGGAGAGCGCCCGCGGCACCGGCCTGGGCCTGGCCGTCACGGCTCGCCTCACCCGTGAGGCCGTGGCCGAGTCCGGCGCCTGCACCCTCGGGATGTACTCGCACAACAGCGTGGCCCGCCGGGTCTACCGCGGCCTCGGCTACGGCGACGTCCACGAGTGGTCCAGCCGCAGGCTGCTCCGGTCGCCGGCACCTGGGGCCGCCCCGGGGTGCTGACGGGGCGTCGAGTCACGGCGTGCGGACTGGCCGGGGGCGTGCCTACATTCGTCCCGACGGTTCCACCGACGAGAGGACTGAGATGCCCAGCGTGACCAACGGTTCGGTCGACATCCACGTCGAGGACACGGGCGGTGACGGCCGCCCGGTCGTCCTGATCCACGGGTGGCCCCTCAGCGGTGCCTCGTGGTCGGAGCAGGTCCCGGCCCTCACCGACGCGGGGTACCGCGTCGTGACCTACGACCGTCGCGGGTTCGGCCAGTCCGGCAAGCCCGCTGACGGCTACGACTACGACACCTTCGCCGACGACCTCAAGGCGGTGCTCGAGGCCCTCGACCTGCGCGACGCCAGCCTGGTCGGGTTCTCGATGGGCGGCGGCGAGGTGGCCCGCTACCTCGGCCGGCACGGCCAGGACCGCGTCCACAGCGCCGTCTTCGCCGCGGCGATCCCGCCCTTCCTGCTCAAGTCCGACGAGCACCCCGACGGCGGCCTCGACATGGCGACGGTCGAGTCCCTGCAGGCAGACCTGCGCAAGGACCCGCCGGCCTTCTTCGACCAGTTCATGACCGGGTTCTTCAGCGCCGGGGACGACCTCAAGGTCACCGAGGCCCAGCGCCAGGAGGCCCTCGGGCTCGCCGCCCAGGCCGACCCCGAGGCTGCGGCGCAGTGCATCGCGACCTGGGTGAGCGACTTCCGCGACGACCTCGCGAAGGTGACCGTCCCGACCCTCGTCATCCACGGCGACTCCGACGGCACGGTGCCGCTGGAGGTGTCGGGACAGCGCACCCACGAGGCCGTCGCCGGCAGCGAGCTGCACGTCGTCGCCGACGGGCCGCACGGGCTCAACGTCTCGCACGAGGACGAGTTCAACCGGGTCCTGCTGGCGTTCCTCGAGAAGTAGCCGCACCACCTGCCCGGTGCCGTCCGCTCCCCGAGCGGGCGGCACCGTCGCGTCCGGCCCCGGGCCACCGGCGCGAGCACCACGGGCGCACTCAGGCGAAGTCGGCGGCCGTGTACTCGCTGGGCTCGACGAGGACGAGCCAGTTCCCCGAGTTGTCCCGGCACAGCGCCTCGGTGCCGTACGGCCGCTGCGACGGCGGCTGCAGGAACCCGACCCCCTTGGCCGTGAGCTCCTCGTAGGTCTTCTGGCAGTCGTCCACGTTCAGCCCGACGCCGCTCATGCCGCCCTGGTCCTGCGACCGGCGGATGGCCTCGACCAGCTCGGGCGCCAGCGGCGGACCCGGCACGGCGAGGTGGACCTGCAGCTCGGGCTGGCTGGGGTGGACCACCGTGCACCACCGGTAGCCCTCGCCGAGGGTGATGTCGTCCTTCTCCTCGAAGCCCAGGACGTCCGTGTAGAACCTCTTGGACTCGTCGACGTCCTTGACGAAGACGCTGACGATGCTGATGTTCGTGATCATGCGGCGAGCCTAGGAGTCGTGCCGCCCCGGCTGCTTCTCCTCGATTGCGGACGTCGCCGGGTCGGGGCTCCGCTCGACGAGGCCCCACATGAAGACGTAGCAGCCGGGGATGTGCGGCGCGCCAGCGGCATACCGGCGCTGGAACTCGCTGGGGCTCTCCCCCACCACAGCCCGGAACCGGCTGCTGAACGAGCCGAGGCTGCTGAACCCGACGGCGTGGCACACCTCGGTCACGGTGAGGTTGGTGGCGCGCAGCAGGTCCTGCGCGCGCTCGACCCGCCGTTCGCTGAGGTATGCCGCGGGCGTGCGGCCGTAGGCCGACCGGAAGAGCCGCAGGAAGTGGTACTTGCTCAGCCCGGCGACCGCCGCCAGCTCGTCGAGACCGATCGGCTCGGTGTAGTGGCGGTCGGCGTGGTCGCGCGCCCGGCGCAGGTGCACGAGCACGTCGCCGGGCGCGCGGTCCATCAGCTCTGCTTCGGGTTGACCTCGTCGGCGCCCTGGGGCGCGGGGGCCTTGTCGGCCGGCTTGGCGTCGACGCCGGCCTCCTTGCGCTGCTCGGGCGTGATGGGCGCCGGCGCAGCGGTGAGCGGGTCGTAGCCGCCGCCGGACTTGGGGAACGCGATGACGTCGCGGATCGACTCGGTGTGCGCGAGCAGCGAGACGATGCGGTCCCAGCCGAAGGCGATGCCGCCGTGCGGCGGGGCGCCGTACTGGAAGGCGTCGAGCAGGAAGCCGAACTTCTCCTGGGCGTCCTCCTGGGACAGGCCCATGACCTTGAAGACCCGCTCCTGCACGTCGCGGCGGTGGATACGGATCGAGCCACCGCCGATCTCGTTGCCGTTGCAGACCATGTCGTACGCGTAGGCGAGGGCCGGCCCGGGGTCGGTGTCGAAGGTGTCCTCGAACTCCTTCTTGGGCGAGGTGAACGCGTGGTGCACCGCGGTCCACGCGCCGGCGCCCACGGCGACGTCGCCGGCGGCCACGGCCTCCGAGGAGGGCTCGAACAGCGGGGCGTCGACGACCCAGAGGAACGACCAGGCGTCCTCGTCGATGAGCCCGCAGCGCCGGCCGATCTCGAGGCGGGCCGCGCCGAGCAGCGCCCGGCTGGACCGCGCCGAGCCGGCACCGAAGAAGACGCAGTCGCCCGGCTGGGCGCCCACGTGGGCGGCGAGGCCGTCGCGCTCGGCATCGGTGAGGTTCTTGGCCACCGGGCCGCCGAGGGTGCCGTCCTCCTGGACGAGGACGTAGGCCAGGCCGCGCGCACCGCGGCTCTTGGCCCAGTCCTGCCAGGCGTCGAGCTGCTTGCGCGGCTGCGACGCGCCGCCGGGCATGACGACCGCGCCGACGTACTCGGCCTGGAAGACCCGGAACGGGGTGTCCTTGAAGTACTCGGTGCAGTCGACGAGCTCGTTGCCGAACCGCAGGTCGGGCTTGTCCGAGCCGAACCGGGCCATCGCCTCGGCATACGTCATGCGCTCGAACGGCGTGGGCAGGTCGACGCCGATGAGCTTCCAGACCTCCTTGACGACGGCCTCGCCGAGCTCGAGGACGTCGTCCTGCTCGACGAACGACATCTCGATGTCGAGCTGGGTGAACTCGGGCTGGCGGTCGGCGCGGAAGTCCTCGTCGCGGTAGCAGCGGGCGATCTGGTAGTACCGCTCCATCCCGGCGACCATGAGCAGCTGCTTGAACAGCTGCGGGCTCTGCGGGAGGGCGTACCAGGAGCCGGGCGCCAGGCGGGCCGGCACGAGGAAGTCGCGAGCACCCTCCGGCGTCGACCGGGTCAGCGTGGGGGTCTCGATCTCGACGAAGTCGCGCTCCCCCAGGACCTTGCGGGCGGCGGCATTGACCTTCGAGCGCAGACGGATGGCCGAACCCGCGGACGACGCACCGGGGCGGCGCAGGTCGAGGTAGCGGTGCTTGAGGCGCGCCTCCTCGCCGACGGTCACGCGCTCGTCGATCTGGAACGGCAGCGGGGCGCTGGGGTTGAGCACCTCGATGGTGCCTGCCAGGACCTCGATCTCGCCCGTGGGCAGGTCGGGGTTGGCGTTGCCCTCGGGGCGCGTGCGCACCTCGCCGACGACGCGGACGCAGTACTCGTTGCGCAGGTCGTGGGCGCCGCCCTGGGCGAGGACCTCGTCGCGCGCGACCACCTGGGCGACACCGCTGGCGTCGCGCAGGTCGAGGAAGGCCACTCCGCCGTGATCGCGCCGCCGGGCCACCCAGCCCGTGAGGGTGACGGTCTGGCCGGAGTGGTCGGCACGCAGGGTGCCGGCCTCATGGGTGCGGAGCACGAGGAGTCCTTCGATCGGGGCCGGGGGTTCGTCTGCCGGGGCGGCCCGGCAACCCGCCCATCCTACGGACCGGCCGGCGCGGTCGACGAACCGGTTTGCCGCGCCCGGACGGCGCGCCAGCCCACCCGCTCAGGCCTGCTCGACCGTCCCGTCGACGTAGACCCAGTGACCGGCCCGTCGGGTGAAGGCGCTGCGCTCGCGCAGCACCCCGCCGACGTGCCGGGCCTCGAACTCGACCTCACCCACCGAGTCCCCCTCGTTGCCGTCCGCCGTCGCGAGGATGCTCAGCCCGAGCCAGCGGGGTGTCCCCGCCTGGCCGAGCCCGAGGTCGGCCGGCCGGGTCCGGGGGTGCCACGTGCGCAGGAGGTATGCCTCGTCGCCCACGGCGTACGCGGCATACCTCGAGCGCATCAGCTCCACGGCGGTCGCGGCCTCGCGCTCGCCTCGGTGGAGGAGCGCGCAGCAGGCGGCGTAGGGATGCCCGCTGCCGCAGGGGCACTCGTCCGGTGCAGCGGCCGCGGCCCCGAACGCGCTCACGTGGTGCTCGCG
Source organism: Pedococcus sp. NPDC057267 (assembly GCF_042668795.1). Taxonomy (NCBI): domain Bacteria; kingdom Bacillati; phylum Actinomycetota; class Actinomycetes; order Micrococcales; family Intrasporangiaceae; genus Pedococcus; species Pedococcus sp. NPDC057267. The sequence continues at coordinate 21,156 of NZ_JBHUYG010000036.1, forward strand.
GGGAGGATGCAGAACTCGTTGCCGGCCGGGTCGGTGAAGCTGGTCCAGGGCAGGTCGCCCCAGTCGTGCTCGAGCCTGCGGGCGCCGAGCTCCTCGACGCGGGCGAACACCGCGTCCCGGTCGTCCACGGCCTCGAGCCGCAGGTCGAGGTGCATCCCGTTCTTGTCCCGCTTCGGCTCGTCCTCGGGGAAGAACTCGAGCACGAGGCCGCGACCGCTGGGGTGGCGCAGCGACACCGGCTCGACACCGTCGTACCGCTGCCAGCCGCTCAGCTCGGACCAGAACGCGGCAACCCGCTCCGGGTCGCCGCCCAGCACCGGGATCGCGGCCACGGGGCCGGTGTCGCGGTAGGCCGGACGAGCCTCGAGGACGCAGAACGGGTGCCCCTCGGGGTCGGCCAGCACCACCCAGGGCACGTCGCCCTGTCCGATGTCGGCGTGCGAGGCCCCGAGGGCGAGGAGCCGCTCGACGACGGCGTCCCGGTCCGGTCCGCCGAACAGGTCGAGGTGCAGCCGCGGCGCGGCACTCGACGGGTGCTCGACGCGCTGGAAGCACAGGTCGAGCACGGGACCATCCTCGACGGCCAGGCGGGTCTCGTAGCCCTCGGGCTCGTCGGTCAGGGTCGTGGCGCCGAGCGCGCGCTCCCAGAACCGGCCCAGGCGGCCAGGGTCTGCGGAGTCGACGACGACGTTCTCGAGGAACATGCGCCCGAGCCTACGGGTCCAGCGCACCGGAGCACGTCGAGCTGTTCCGCCGTCTGCCGCCGTGCCCGGTCGCGTCGCCCGGCGCCCGCAGACGGGCTCAGCCGCGCAGGTGCGGGTGCCCGGGCCAGGGGGCGTCTGCCGGGCGCAGGGTCGACCAGTCGAGGTCACGGGCGGCGAGCACCGCCAGGGCGGCGATGGCCAGGGTCGCGTTGTGCACGCGCCCGGCCAGGACCGCGTCACGGACGTCCTCGAGCGCGACCCAGCGCACCGGCATACCCAGCTCCTCGCCGTCGCGGTCGTGCCGCTCGGCGTGCGGCACCTCCGCGAGGTCGCGGGCGAGGAAGATGCGCAGGCCCTCGTCGAGGCCCCCGGGGGAGCTGACGTAGTCGACGAGGACGTTCCACGTCGCGGCGGTGAGGTCGGCCTCCTCGTGCAGCTCCCGGGCGGCGGCGAGGTGCGGCGCCTCGCCGTCGACGTCGAGCAGCCCCGCAGGGACCTCCCACTCGAAGGCGCGCACGGGGTGCCGGTACTGCTGGATCAGGCAGATCCGGCCCTGCTCGTCGAGCGCGGCGACGGCGACGGCGCCGGGGTGGCGCACGTACTCGCGGGTGACCTCCCCGGCCTCGCCGAGGTCCACCCGGTCGCGCACGACGTCCCACACGAGCCCGTGCATCGCCACCTCGGTGGAGACGACGGGACGGCCCTCGAACCGGTCGGCGAGCTCCTCCGCCACGGGTCAGGCGTTCGCGTCGGCGGCGACCCTGGGCCGCTCGACCTCGACCAGCCGCGAGGCGCGCTGCGCGTCGAGAGCCGCACCCACGAGCCCCGCGAAGAGCGGGTGCGCGCGGTGCGGACGCGACTTGAACTCGGGGTGCGCCTGGGTCGCCACGTAGTAGGGGTGCTCCGAGCGGTCGAGCTCGACGAACTCCACGAGGCCCCACTCGGGGTGGGTGCCGCTGATCACCAGGCCGGCCTCGCGCAGCCGGTCGAGGTACTCGTTGTTGACCTCGTAGCGGTGGCGGTGGCGCTCCGTGGCGGTCGTCGAGCCGTACGCCTCGGCGACGATCGAGCCGTCGAGCAGCTTGGCCTCCTGCGCGCCGAGACGCATGGTGCCGCCCAGGTCGCCGGCGCCCTCGACGAACGCCTTCTGCTCCTCCATGGTCGCGATGACCGGGGCCGGGGTCTGCGGGTCGAACTCGGTCGAGCTCGCGCCCTCGATGCCGGCGACGTTGCGGGCGTACTCGATCACCATGCACTGCAGGCCGAGGCAGATGCCCAGGGTCGGCACCTGGCGCTCGCGGGCCCAGCGCAGCGCACCGACCTTGCCCTCGATGCCGCGCACGCCGAAGCCGCCGGGGACCAGCACCGCGTCGACCCCGCCGAGCGCCTTCTGGGCCCCGAGCTCGGTCTGGCACTCGTCACTGGCCACCCAGCGGATCGCGACCTTCGCGTCGTGGTGGAAGCCGCCGGCGCGCAGCGCCTCGGTGACGGAGAGGTAGGCGTCCGGCAGGTCGATGTACTTGCCGACGAGGGCGATCTCGACCTCGTGCTCCGGGTTGTGCACGCGGCGCAGCAGCTCGTCCCAGTCGTGCCAGTCGACGTCCCGGAACGGCAGGCCCAGACGACGGATGACGTACGCGTCCAGGGCTTCCTTGTGCAGGACCTTCGGGATGTCGTAGATGCTCGGCGCGTCGACGGCCGCGGCGCACGCCTCGGTGTCGACGTCGCACATGAGCGAGATCTTGCGCTTGATGCCCTCGGGGATCTCGCGGTCGGCCCGCAGGACGAGCCCGTCGGGCTGGATGCCGACCTGGCGCAGGGCTGCGACCGAGTGCTGGGTCGGCTTGGTCTTGAGCTCGCCGCTGGGCGCGAGGTACGGCACCAGCGAGACGTGCAGGAAGAAGACGTTGTCGCGACCCACGTCGTGGCGCACCTGGCGGGCGGCCTCGAGGAACGGCAGGGACTCGATGTCGCCGACGGTGCCACCGATCTCGGTGATGATGACGTCGGGCGCGTCGGCCCTGCTGACGCCCTCGCTGCCCGCGGCCTGGGCGCGCATGCGGGCCTTGATCTCGTTGGTGATGTGCGGGATCACCTGGACCGTGTCGCCGAGGTACTCGCCACGACGCTCCTTGGCGATGACGTCGCTGTAGACCTGGCCGGTCGTGACGTTCGCCTTGCCGACGAGCGGAACGTCGAGGAAGCGCTCGTAGTGGCCGATGTCCAGGTCGGTCTCGGCCCCGTCGTCGGTGACGAACACCTCACCGTGCTGGAACGGGTTCATCGTCCCGGGGTCGACGTTGAGGTAGGGGTCCAGCTTCTGCATGGTGACCCGCAGACCGCGGGCCCGGAGCAGATGTCCGAGGCTCGAGGCGGTGAGCCCCTTGCCGAGCGAAGAGGCAACGCCCCCGGTCACGAAGATGTGTTTCGTCTGCTCCACCACGGGGTTCAAGCCTACGTCATCCGGAGCACGCCTCGGTACCACTCGTGCCAGCGACGCGCCGTCTGCTCGCCGTCGTCCCACGATGCGGCCCGTCGGCGGCCCGCGTCCGCCGCGGCGAGGCGCGCCCCCGGGTCCTGCAGGTATGCCGTGACCGCTCGCGCGACGGACTCGGGGTCACCGACCGGCACGAGCGTGCCGGCCCCCGCGACGAGGTCGCGCAGGCCGCCGGTGTCGGTGGCGACGACGGGCACGCCCGCCGCCATCGCCTCCTGGACGACCAGGGCCCGTGCCTCCCAGCGCGACGTGAGGACGAACACGTCGGCGGCACGGAGCCACCGCTCCGGCTCCGCCTGCGGACCCACGAAGTGGACGGGCAGGCCGTCTCGGCCGGCCGCCTGCGAGAGGCGGGCGAGCAGGGCCTCGTCGCCACCGCCGACGACCACCCACACGGTGTGCGGGACGAACGCACGAGTCGCCTCGACGAGCGTGTCGAGGTCCTTCTGCGGGGCGATGCGGGCGATGGTCAGCACCAGCCGCGCACCGTCCGGCGCGTCGATGCCGTTGTCGCGCAACAGCTCCCGCGCCAGCGCCCGGCGCTCCGGGTCGTCGGGGGGCGGCGTGGACGACAGGGCCGGCACCCGCGGCGACGGCACGGGCGCCAGCCGGGAGTCGCGCGCCCCCAGTCGGCGGGCCTCGTCGACGAGGTCGCTGCTCGCCCCCGTCACGAGGTCGGCGCGACGGGCCACGACGCGCTGGGCGAGGTCGAGCACCCGGCGCCGCCAGCCGCCCGCGAGGACGGCGTTGTGCTGGCTCACGACCACCGGCGTCCGCAGCCCCACCGTCGCCACGACAGCGACGAGGCCGGCCTGGTGGCCGTGGGCGTGCAGGACGTCGGCGGAGGCGGCGGCGCGCCGGATCGTGCGCAGCGACCGCACTGCTCCGGCAAGGCCCCCGTCGCCCCCGGGCCACGCCACGAGCGCGTCGGACAGTCCGAACGTGCTCGCGGTCAGGCCGTCGGTGACCACCACGACGTCGTCGCCCACGGCCCGCAGGTCCCGGCTGAGCTCGACGACGTGGGTGCCGATGCCACCGGTGCTGCGACCGAGCAGCTGGACGACCCTCACGCAGCCCCTCCGCGGCGACGGCGACGGCCCTGCTCCCGCAGTGCCTGCACCGAGCGCCGGTCCCCCGCCGCCATCACGAGGAGGTACGACAGGCCGGTCAGGAACGCCACGGCCACGCCGACCGCGAGGGAGGCAGCGACGCCCTGCGGCTGCATCGACCGCGCCACGGCGTCACCGACGCCGAACCCCACCGCCACGGCGACGACCGCAGAGCCCAGCGTCCGGCCGCTGCCGGCCAGCGCCTCCGGGCCCCACGCCTGTCGCACCAACAGGGCCAGCACGGCGGCGGACAGCGTCATGCCGACCGTCGAGGAGACGCCGAGCACCCCCAGCGTGGACGCGGCGCTGGAGCCCTCCGGCAGCAGGGCGACGGGGCCGAGGGCAGTGACGGCCCAGCCGGCGGCGACCGCCAGCGCCGCGTAGAGCGGGCGGCCGCGGACGTACAGGGCGCGGGTGAGCAGGGCGGCCACGGCGAACCCCACCACCCCCGGTGCGTATGCCGAGAGCGCGCCGGGGAGGGCGGCCAGCGCCTCCGCGCCCGACCCCCTCGTGCCCGGCGTCGCCCCGCGGGCGCCGGGGTCGATCGAGTGGAAGAACTCCCCGACCGGCTGCGCGACCGCCATGAGCACCGCCGCGGCACCGGACACGAGCACCAGGATCCCCCGGAGGCTGCGGGCGAGCGTGTCGCGCGCGGACGTGCCCGGCAGGAGCCCGGCGTCGGCGGACTCGGCCGCGGCCGTGTGGGCCAGGGCAGGGAAGGCCGATGTCGCGATGGGGACTGCGAGCACGGCATACGGGAGCAGGTAGACGGCCTGGACGTAGGAGTAGACGTTGACCGCCCCGACGGCGTGCGTGCGGTGGTGGGTGACCCAGAGGGTGGCCAGCACCGCACCCTGCTGGGCCAGGAGCGCGACGACGCCGGCGCCGGCGAGCGAGCGGGCCCGGCGCGCCGCCCCGTCGGGGAAGCGCAGGGTGGGACGCAGCCGCACGCCCGCCCGCAGGGTCGGGACGAGCAGCGGCAGGCTGAGCACCACGACGCCGAGCGTGGTGCCGCCGGCGAGGACCCACACGGCACTGTCGGACACGGTGGACGCGGTGGTCGCCGAGCGGTCGACCAGCTGGCCGTAGGTGAGGTAGGACGCGATGACGACGAGGCTGGACAACAGCGGGGCGAGCGCCGCCGCGAGGAACCGGCGGCGGGCCTGCAGCACGCCGCTCAGCACGATGCCGACGCCGTAGAGCAGGACCTGGGGCGCGAACAGCACGAGCATGTGCCGCCCCAGGGTCGCCTCGGGGCCGGTGGCGTCGGACCCCAGGAGGGCGCGGCTCAGCCACGGGGACACGAGCGCGAGCAGCAGGCTGAGCGGCAGCAGCACCACGACCGCCCACGACAGCAGCGCCGAGGCGGTCTCGTCCGCCTCCCGCTCCCGGCCGAGCCCCAGCTGCCCGGCGATGAGCGGCACGGCGACCGCGGCGAGCACGCCCCCGGCTGCGACCTCGTAGACGACGTTGGGGACGAGGTTGATGGTCTGGTAGACGTCGCCGACGCTGGTCGTGCCGACGTTGCGGGAGAACACCAGCGTCCGGGCGAAGCCGGCGACCCGGCTCAGCAGCGTCGCGACGGCGATGATGCCGGCGGCACGCGCGATGGAGGTCCCGACGGACGTCGCGGTCACGGGCGCCCCAGGGCGTCCAGCTCGCGCAGGACGGGTGTCGACTCGATGACCTTGGTGAACGACACCTTCTCCGAGGCGAGGGTGAGCCCCACCAGGACGGCGAGGACGGCCCAGCGCCCGCGAGGTCCGGCACCCTGCACCAGCGCGGTGCCCAGCAGCGCCCCGGCGGCGTTCGCACCCGTGTCGCCGAGCATCGACTCCCCCGCCAGGTCGGGACGCAGCAGCCCGACCGCGGCGCCTGCGGCCGCGCCCCCGGCCACTGCCGACCGCGGGCTGGTCGCCGCCACGGCCCCGAGCGCCAGCGTGACCTTGAGGGCGCGGCCGGGTCGCAGGTCGAGCAGGTTGAGCAGGTTCGCCGTGCCGGCGACGACCGCTCCGCCCACGAGCGTGTCGAGTGCGCCGGGGTGGTCCCGCCGTCCGCCGTCCCGTTGTCCGCCGTCCGGCAGTTCGCGGTGCGACCCTCTGTTGGCCCGTGCCGCGCGGTCCACCAGGGCGGCGCTGGCCAGCCCGGTGAGGCCGAGCCCCAGCACCTTGACCGCGCCGGTGGTGACCTGTCCGCGCGCCAGGGCGCCGAGGTGGCCCCGGAGGCCCTTGCTGCTGGAGTCGCCGGCGAGGTCGTCGAGCGCGCCAAGGGCGGCCGCGGAGGTCGTCGCCAGGACCGGCCCCGCCCCGCCGCCGAGCAGCGCGGCGCCGGCAGCCGCGCCGACGGCATACGCGGGACCCTCGAGGAGAGTCACCCGTCGCCCGGCGTGGTTCGTCCGCTCCCAGCGAACCGTCCCGCCGGGCGGCGCGGAGCGCAGCGCCCGCAGGGCCAGCGCCCCGGCGACGCCGGCGACGAGACCGGGGACCAGTCCGGGCACGGGGGCGCGCACGGCTGCCTACTTGGTGGCCAGCTGCGGGAACGCGGCGGCGGCGTCGGCGGCCAGGCCGTACTGCCCGGCGCGGCCCGCCTCCTGCTCCAGCAGGCCGAAGACGACGCTCGCCTGGCCCATCGGCAGGTCGACGTCGTCGACCGTCGACAGCTGCTTGGCGAGGTCGCCGTCCGCGCGGGCGGTCGTCACCACCGAGGCGGCGTTCGTGGCCTTGGGGTCGAGGGTCGGGGCCACGAGGACGGCGCCGGCGCCGGCGTCGTCCAGCGCCCCCGCGAGCTTGGCGAGGGCCGTCGCGCGGGCGGTGCGGTCGTCGGCGCTGTTGCCGGCCACCGGGCCGCCCACGACCACCGCGACCGTGGACGGGACGACGGTGCCGGAGTACTTGACCAGCTCACCTGTGCGCAGCGACTCCAGGGTCGCCCGGGCCCCCTGCGAGGTCGAGCCCGCCTTGGTCAGCACCGACCGGGCGAGGACGGCGTTGATGACGTCGGAACCGCCCTCGTCGACCGGCACGCCCACCCCGCTGGCGAGGTTCGAGCCGAGCGTCGCCCGGAAGGTGGCCTTGTCCGGGTCGAGCCACGCGTCCTGCACGGTGACGGTCGACCCGATCTTCGCGCCGGCGGCGGCGAGCGTCGCGCTCGTCGCCTTCACGACGCCCTGGTCGGCGCCTGGCAGCACGACCACGCTGACGGTGGTGTCGGTGAGCCGGCCCGCCAGCAGGCTGCGGTTGCTCGCCTCGGTGAAGTCGTCGCGCGCCTTGGCGGCCTTGTCGGCGGCGTCGAGCTCGGTCCGCAGCGCGGCCTTGTCGGTGCGCAGGTTCTTCACCTCCGACGTCAGGGTGTTGCCCAGGTCCTCCTTGAGGGGGCCGGCACCGAGCACGATTCCCACGGCGAGGGCCAGGAAGATCGAGACGATGGAGACGAGGTGGTAGCGGAAGTCGATCACGTGACAGTTCCTACGACGAAGGACCAGAGGTCATCCCAGCGGGCCGCGAGCACCTGGAGCAGGGCCCGGCCGCCGGTCGTGGACCACAGCGCGGCGAACAGCGCGCTCAGGCCCACGAGGAGCATGAAGATGAGGGTGAGGTTGGAGATCCGCGAGCGGTAGAGCCGGCTCACGCCCTTGGCGTCGACGAGCTTGCCCCCCACGCGCAGCCGGGTGAGGAACGTGCTCGCCATGCCGCTGCGGCCCTTGTCGAGGAACTCCACGAGCGTGGCGTGCGTGCCGACGGCGACGATGAGCTCGGCGCCCTTGTCGTCGGCGAGCAGCATCGCGACGTCCTCGCTCGTGCCGGTCGCGGGGAAGACCACCGGCTCGACGCCGAGCCGGCGCACGCGCTCGAGCCCGGGAGCGTTGCCGTCCCGGTAGGCGTGGACGACGATCTCTGCCCCGCAGCGCAGTGCTGCGTCGGACACCGAGTCCATGTCGCCGACGATCATGTCGGGCTTGAGGCCCTCCTCGATGAGGGCGTCGGCTCCCCCGTCGACGCCGACGAGGACCGGCCGGTACTCGCGGATGTAGCTGCGGAGGGTCTTGAGGTCCTCCTTGTAGTGGTACCCGCGGACGACGATGAGCGCGTGCCTGCCGTCGAGGGCGGTGGTGATGTCCGGGACGCCGACGCCGTCGAGCAGCAGCTCACGCTCCCGGCGCAGGTACTCCATGGTGTTCGCGGCGAACGCCTCGAGCTGCACGGCGAGCCCCGCGCGGGCCTCGGTCATGGCGGCCTGCACGAGCTCCTCGTCGAAGGCCTGGCCGCGGGCGACGACGGTGTCCTCGACCCAGACCTCCCCGCCCTCGATGCGGACCTGCTGGCCCTCGTGCAGGTCGTGCATGACGTCGCGACCGACGTTGTCGACGAGCGGGATGCCGGCCTCGACGAGGATCTCGGGGCCGAGGTTGGGGTAGCGGCCGCTGATCGACGGCGAGGCGTTGACGACCGCGGCCGGGCGGCACGCGAGCAGCGCCTCGGCACTGACCTTGTCGATGTCCTGGTGGTCGATGACCGCGATCTCGCCGGGCCTCAGGCGCTTGGTGAGGTTCTTGGTGCGGGCGTCGACGCGGACCGGCCCGCGGACCCCCGGGCTGTCGGGGACGCGGGCGCGCTGGCGTGGGATCTTCAGTGGCATCGTTCGTCCATCCTCCCATGGTGGGAGCGGCCGGCCGTGCGCCCCACGCGGGCGATGTGGGGTGTCTCGCGTTCGCCCGGACGGGGTCAGCTCGTGGCCGCGGCCCGTCGCAGGGTGGTCTGCTCGACCAGCTCGCGCGCGTGCTCGAGGGAGGTCCCGGTGTCGACGCCGGCCATCATCCGGGCCAGCTCGCGGAGCCGCTCCTCCCCCTCGACTGCGTGCACGCCGCTGGAGGTGATGTGGCCGTCGTTGGCCTTGCGCACGACGAGGTGGCGGTCCGCGTATGCCGCGACCTGCGGCAGGTGGGTCACGACCACGACCTGCGCGTGACGGGCGAGCGCGGCGAGCCGCGCGCCGACGTCGAGGGCGGCCGCGCCACCGACGCCCGCGTCAACCTCGTCGAAGACGAAGGTGGGGACGTCGGCACCGCCGGACGCGCCGGTGACGACCTCGAGGGCGAGCATGACCCGCGACAGCTCACCGCCGGAGGCGGCCTTGGCGACCGTGCGGGCGGGTGCTCCGGGGTTGGCCGCGAGCATCACCTCGACGTCGTCGGCACCGTGGCGCGCCGGTCCGGCCGCGCGCGGCGACACCCGGACCTCGATGGTGGCCGAGCCCATGGCCAGGTGGGCGAGCTCGGCGGTGACCGCCTCGGCCAGGGCCGCGGCGGCCTCGGTGCGGGCATCCGTGAGGGCCGTCGCCGCGGCCTCGCGACGGGCAGCGAGCTCCCCCACGAGCTGCTCGAGCTCCTCGATGCGGGAGTCGGACCCGAGCAGCGTGTCCAGACGGCGGGCGGCGGTGCGGCCCCACTCCAGCACGTCGTCGATGGTGTCGCCGTACTTGCGGGTGAGGGCGGTGAGGTCGGCCCGGCGCTGCTGGACGAAGGCCAGGCGGCCGGGGTCGACGTCGACGTCGGTGACGTACGAGCTGAGGTCGGCGGCGAGGTCGCCCACGAGGTAGCCCACCTCCGCGAGCCGGCGGTCCAGCTCCCGCAGGGCCGGGTCGTGCTCGACCTCCCCCGCCAGGGCCTGCCGCGCGGCAGCCACCGCGGCCATCGCGTTCGGCACGGGCTCCGCGGCATACTCCTCGTCCCCGGCGAGGTGCACGAGGGCCAGGGCGGACGCGGTGCGCAGGCCCTCGGCGTGGCTGAGGCGCTCGTCCTCGACGCGCAGGTCGGCGTCCTCCCCGGGCTGCGGGTCGAGCTGCTCGAGCTGGGCGAGGCCGTGCTCGAGGACCTCGATCTCCTGCGCCCGCTCGCGCCCCTGCTGGCGCAGCTCGGCGAGCTCGCGCCCGGCGGCCTCGTGCTCGTCGTAGACCGCGGTGTAGGCCTCCAGGGCCGCGCGCACGGCGGCGCCGCCGAAGGTGTCGAGCACCGCCCGGTGCTGGTCGCTCTGGCGCAGCCGCCACTGGTCGGCCTGGCCGTGCACGGCCACGAGGTGCTCCCCGACCTCCGCGAGCACACCCACGGGTGCGCTGCGCCCGCCCACGTGCGCCCGGGACCGCCCCTCGGCGCTCACGGACCGGACCAGCACCAGGCCGTCGGACACGTCGGCCCCGGCCTCGGCGGCGCGCACGGCCGCCGGGTGGTCCACGGGCACGTCGACGAGCCCCTCGACGACGGCGTTGGCCTCGCCGGACCGCACGAGCCCGGCGTCGGAGCGAGCCCCGAGCAGCAGGCCGAGACCCGTCACGACCATGGTCTTGCCGGCGCCGGTCTCCCCCGTGACGACGTTGAGCCCGGGGTGCAGGTCCAGGACGGCGTCGTCGATGACACCGAGTCGCTGGATCCGCAGTTCCTGGAGCACGGGGCACAGCCTCTCACGCAGCGGCGACGACGTGGCCCAGGCGTGCGGTGTCGTCGCGGACCACGCACGCGGCGGGGTCACGGACCACGCGCGCGGCGGAGTCACGGACCACGCCGCGGCGGCGGCCCTGGCTAGGCCATCGGTGGGGGCGCGGCGCCCGTCGGCACCGAGGTGCTGGAGCCGACCGGCGGCACGATCCCGCCGCCGTCCCCGTGCTCCCCGCTCCGCTGCTCCTTGCTCCGCCGGGCCTCGCGCCGGGCCTCGCCGCGCCAGCCGTGGATGGACAGGTCGAACTTCGCCACGAGGCGGTCGGTGAACGGCGAGGTGCTCAGCCGCGCCAGCCGCACCGGCGTCGCGGAGCGGACGGCCTCGATCCGCGCCCCGGCCGGCAGGTCCACCGCTCGGCGCCCGTCACACCACAGGGCCCCCGTGCCGAGGGTGTCCTGCACCACCTCGAGCGCCAGGTGGGAGTTCGGGCCCACGACGAGCGGCCGGGCGAACAGCGCGTGCGCGCTGATCGGCACCAGCAGGAGCGCCTCGACGTCCGGCCACACGACCGGTCCCCCGGCGGAGAAGGCGTAGGCCGTGGAGCCGGTCGGCGTCGCGACGACGACCCCGTCGCAGCCCCAGGTCGTCAGCGGGCGGCCGTCGATCTCGGCGACGACCTCGAGCATCCGCTCGCGGTTCGCCTTCTCGACGGTGACCTCGTTCAGCGCCCAGCTGCTGTAGACGGGGGCGCCGTCGACGTGGGCGGTGACGTCGAGGGTCATCCGCTCCTCGACGGTGTAGGCACGTCGCACGATGTGCTCCACGGTGGCGGAGATGTCCTCACGCTCGGCCTCGGCGAGGAAGCCCACGTGGCCGAGGTTCACCCCGAGCAGTGGCGCACCGCTGCCACGCGAGACCTCGGCACCGCGCAGGATCGTCCCGTCTCCACCGAGGACGCAGACGAGCTCGCACCCGCGCGCCGGGTTGCCACCCTCGGCGACGGTGACGCCGTGGTGCGAGGAGAGGCCGAGTGCGTCGGACTCCTCGCGGGCCATGACCACGCCGATCCCGGCGTCGTGCAGGCGGTCGACCACCCCGAGGGCGACGGCCGTGGCCTCCTGCCGGCGCGGGTGGGCGACCAGCAGGATCCTGCGGTTGTCTCCGGTGCTCACGGGGCTCCCTTCGCGCTCACGGGGCGCTCACCTCGTCGGCGGCCCTCACCAGAGCCTGCCATCCCATCGACTCCGCGGCGCGGGGGGTCAGCCACAGGAGGTACTCGGCGTTGCCCTCCGTGCCCACGACAGGGCTGGCGGCGAGGCCCTTGGGGTGCAGCCCGGCCTCGATCGCCGCCCGGGCGACCTCGGTGACCGCCCACGCGCGGTCGCCCTGGGCGCGGACGATCCCGCCCTTGCCCAGGCGGCTGCGCCCCACCTCGAACTGGGGCTTGACCAGCACCACCGCGTCCCCGTCGTCGCGCAGCAGCGACCGCAGCTCGGGCAGGACGAGGGTCAGCGAGATGAAGCTCAGGTCCGCCACCAGCACGTCGACCGGTCCCCCGATGTCGTGGGGGCCGAGCCCGCGCACGGTGGTGCCGGAGCGCTCGGTCACCCGTGGGTCGCGCGCCACCTCGGGCACCAGCTGGTCGTGGCCCACGTCGAGCGCGACGACATGGGCGGCCCCGTGGTGCAGCAGCACCTGGGTGAACCCTCCGGTGGACGCCCCCACGTCGAGGCACCGGCGGCCCGTCACCTCCAGCCCTCGGGGCCCGAACTCCTCGAGCGCACCGACGAGCTTGTATGCCGCGCGGCCGACCCAGCGCGGGCCCTCGGCCCGCACGTCGACCTGTTGGTCCTCGGTGGTCGGGGACGACGGCTTCGTCGCACGGTGGCCGTCGACCGTGACGAGGCCGTCCTCGACGAGGCTGCGGGCGTGCCCGCGCGAGCGGGCCAGCCCGCGGCGGACGAGCTCGACGTCGAGCCGGGCGGACCCGGTCACTCGCCGCCGAGGTCGGACAGGCGGCCCTGCAGGGTGCGGTGCACCCGGCGGCCGGCCTCGATCTGCGCGTCGAGGTCGTCGGCCGGGGCGTCACGCAGGTCCTGCAGCGCCGAGTCGATGACGATGTCGCCGGTCACCCGGTCGCCGGTGCCCGTGGCCGGGGAGCCAACATCCTCGCGGGTGCCGTCCTCACGGGAGTCCGCCTGGTCGCCCGCGGGGCTGGCTTCGTGGGTCTGCGGGCTGCTGGGGGTCTCGCTCACGTGGTCGCCTTCGTCGCCGTCGACCCGGCGGCCGACGTGCTGCTGGTGTTAGTGCTGCTCGTGTTCGTGCTGGTCGTCGACTTCTGTGCTGACGTCTTCTTCGCCGACGATTTCTTCGCCGCCATCGACTTCTTCGCTGCCGTCGACTTCTTCGCTGCGGACTTCTTCGCTGCGGAGGGAGCTGCCGTCCTCGTGGCGGAGCGCGCCGACCCCTCGTTCGCCGTCGGGGACGTCGTGGTGGGGGTCGACGCCGCGGACTTCGCCGCCGACGACTTCTTCGCCACGGACTTCTTCGCCACGGACTTCTTCGCCGCCGTCGACTTCTTCGCCGCGGACTTCTTCGCGGTTGCCCTGCTCGCCACCACCCCGGAGGCGCCGGCGCGGGTGGGCGCACTGCCGGCCGACGTCGCCGCGGCAACGGCCTCGCCGGCCCCCGCGAGGCCGAGACGGTCCGCCGCCTCCTCCGCCACGTGGGGGGCCCGGGTGCTCACGGCACCGGTGGCCGGACGGGCCAAGGTCCCGAGCGGGGTGCGCGACGCCGTGCTGACGGCCGACACCCCCGCGGCCAGGACGGTGGAGCGCAGGTCCGCGAGCTCGCGGGTGACGGCAGCGAGCGAGGTCCGAGCGGCCTCGACGTCCGCCAGGCGCGCCACGTCGGCGCGCTTGAGCGCTGCCTCGACCTCCGACTGCACCAGCGCGACGAGGTTGTCACGGTTGGCCTTCGCGGCCTCGAGGAGCTGGTCGGCGAGGGTCGAGGCCTGCACCGCTCGGCGCGTGACCTCGTCCGCCCCCGGCAGGGCCAGGAGCCCCTGCGCTGCCTCGAGGGCTCGCGCCTTGGTCATCTCGCCGAGCCCGCTGGCGAGCTGTACGTAGCTGCGTACGGATTCGAATGCCATCGTGGTCCTCCCGCCGGGGATCGGGCGGTCGTCGCCCGTCGGGGCCACGCTACTGCCACTCGTCCAGCTCTGCGGCGAGCCGGTCGGCTGTCGCGAGGTCGATCTCGTCGTCGTCCAGGGCCTCGTGGAGGCAGGCGATGCCCGCGCGCGCCGCCTCGATCGGGGTGCCCTGGGCGGCCACGTCCCATGCACCGTCGGCGACCCGTCGCCGGTCGCCGCCGCACACCCACCACGTGTAGTCGGTCTCGGCTCCCAAGTAGACCTCGCTGAGCTCGCGCAGGTCGGGCAGCAGGTAGGTCGGTCGCTGGTCGTGGGGCGCGCGGGCGAGGGTGCGCACCGAGTCGACCCCGGTCAGGACGAACACCGAGTCGAGGCCGGCAGCGGACGCGCCGGCGATGTCGGTCTCCAACCGGTCCCCCACCGCGAGCAGCGAGCGGGGGGACAGGTCCAGCCGGCTCGCGCACAGGGCGTACAGCGGCGCGTACGGCTTGCCGACGACGATCGGGTCACGCCCCACCGCACGCCGGACAGCGGCGACGAGCATCCCGTTCCCGGGGGCGGTGCCGCGGTGGGTGGGCAACGTCTCATCGGTGTTCGTGGCCACCCAGACCGCGCCGGCGGCCACGGCATACGTCGCCTCGCTCAGGTCTGAGGCGGTCACGGACGCGCCGTACCCCTGCAGCACGCCACCGAGGCGCAGGCCCGGGTCCGCCCCGGCAGTCTTCGGGTCCACGACCCGGAACCCTTTGTCGCGCAGTGCCTCCCGCACGCCGTCACCGCCGACGGCCAGAACGGCTGAGCCGGCCGGCAGGTGCTCGAGCAGCTCGGCGGCGCCCGCCTGGGCGCTCGTCGCGACGTCGCGCCCGGTGACGTGCAGGCCCAGATCGGTCAGGTGCGCGGCCACCTCCTCCGGGGGCCGCGAGGCGTTGTTCGTCGCATAGACGACGGGCACCGGGAGGGCGGACAGGGCCTCGACCGCGTGGTCGACGGCTTCCGGGCCCCGGTAGACGACGCCGTCGAGGTCGCAGACGACCCCGGAGTAGTGGTCGACGAGACCCGACACCTAGGACTGCACCTCGTCGTCGTCGTCCTCGCCCTCGAGCAGGTCGGTGAGGACGACCCCGTCGAGCTCGGCGAGGCGGTCGGCGGCGTCGGTCTCTAGCTCGTCGTCCGCGGCCACGGCCTTGGCGAACCAGTCCCTGGCCTCCTCGGACCGGCCCAGGGCGAGGAGCGCGTCGGCGTACGCGTAGGACAGGCGGGCGGCGTACGGCTTGCGCGAGGACCCCCGAAGCTGCGGGATCTCGAGCGCCAGCCGGGCGGCGTCGGGCTGACCGAGGTCGCGCCGGATGCCCGACACGACGATCGCCAGCTCGACACGGTCCTCGACCGCCAGCGTCTTGGCCTCGGGCGACGAAGCCAGCTCGAGCGCGCGCTCGGGCCGCCCCAGCCCTCGCTCGCAGTCGACCATGAGGGGCAGGAGGTGGGAGGAGCCGCTCAGCCGCCGCACCGTGCGGAACTCGCTGAGCGCACGAGCCCACTCCCCCTTGCGGTAGGCGACCATGCCCAGGGCCTCGCGTGCCGCAGGCACCCGTCCGGCCCTGCGCACCGCCGTCTCGGCGTGCGCCTCGGCACCCTCGAGGTCCTCGGCCTCGAGCAGCGCCGCCACCATGACGAGGTGCTGCGCGACGCCTTCGGCGTTCTCCTTGCTGAGGGTCCGCAGCTGCTGGTGCACCGAACGGTCGAGCTCCTTGCCCGTCACGCCCTCGGCGATCCGGGGCTCGGGCAGCTTCGGCTTCTTCGGCGCCAGGCGCGGTCCCCCGCGACGCTCGGAGTTGTCGAACGTGCCGGCGCCACGCTCGCGGCCCTGGCCGCCGCGGTCGTCACGCCCCCGGCGGGCACCGGGCCCGCCGCGGGAGTCGTCGCGCGGACCACGCCGCCCGTCAGAGGACCCGCCCCATCCACCGCCGGACGAGCCGCCACGACCACCGCCGGACGAGCCGCCACGACCGCCAGCACCGGCTGCACCGCCACGACCGGACGAGCCACCACGCGCAGCGCCCGACGAGCCACCACGGCCGCCGTATGAACCTCGACTGCCGCCCTGGCCGCCGGCACCGCGGGGCCCGCCACCGGACGACGGACGGCTGCTCTGGCCACGGCGGCCGTTCTGGTCTTCGGACACGGGAACACTCCTCGGTGGTGCGGGTCGGTCGGCAGTCTACGGAGGCCCGCGGCATCGCGCCGCGGGGCCCGGTGAATGCAAAAAGGCCACCCGTGTTGGGTGGCCCTTTTGACAAAGTATGTTCGGCTGCGTCCTACTCTCCCACACCGTCACCAGTGCAGTACCATCGGCGCTGAAGGGCTTAGCTTCCGGGTTCGGAATGGGA